>DRJK01000065.1 GCA_011052215.1 Gammaproteobacteria bacterium | reverse complement strand
GGCTGAAATTCCCTGTCCAGCAGTTCCAGCCCATATCCCCCCGTGCGTTTCAGCCCCATACTGATAAAGACGATGTGTTCGGCGACAAAGTTGATGTTTATTCCGGCACTCTGCCATTCGCGTTGGAGTTGTCTGTCTCTGGCCAGTAATTTATCCAGGTCACGCCCGCTCGACAGCACCATCATGCCGGGACGACTATCCTGGCCACCACACTGGCCGCCTGCAAAGATCTGTTCAATATTCGGGCTGATCGTGTTTTCGTTACCGCTTGTTTTACAGGCCAGCGTCGTCAATACAAGCATAAAAATGAAAACTGTTTTCATGTCTGCCTTCTGGCCCGGGTCACTGAAAAGGTTGTTTTGGCGAGCTGGCCTTTTTGATCCCGGCCGTTGCCGATACGGCACTGCCGGTGATACCCGTCGTGTAACCGGTGATGAAATCTGCATTGAGCAGGTCGGCATTCAGCTTGAAGTTTGTCTGGTTTGACGAGGTGTCGGGATACACGCCACAGGATTCACCCGGTGAGCAGATAAAGCCGTCATTATCAAAGTCTGTCCCTGCATACAGTTGGTAGGTGCCCGCCGCGACATTCTTGAATGAATAACTGTATGTCCCGTTGGCGGCCGATGCCGTCACCTGGGTGACCACGCTGGAGGTGGCCGGATCATAAAGTAATATGTACTGTAGCCCCGCGTCATCGAAAACTGATGCGGACTGAACCTGCATGATGATCGGGATTTTCACTGTGTTCGCATTGGACGTATAGGTAATGGTTGCCGTATAGGTACCATTGGCCAGCCCGGTCCGGTCAATGGTTACGGTATAGTTACCCAGCTTGTTTGCATCCACGTTTGTTTCCGTTACAGTCAACCAGCCGCCTGAGTCCTCGGTGGGGCTACTGACGGTTAACGTTCCCGTCCCTGCGTTACGCACATCCAGCACCGTACTGGTGCCCGATGTCGCGAAATTCAGCGAGCCGGGTGAAACGACGAGGAACGGGTTATTGGCTGGCGGCGTACCGCCGGCTAACAACTGTGCCCTCAGGACGGCCTTCAGTGCATCGATCAACCCCCAGCCAAACCGGTCATCACGCCGGGCTGTCCCGAGGTCTTCTGTAATCGCCTCGCTTTGCAACTCAGCATCAAACTCTGCCGGGGTCAGGCCCGGGTGGACTGATTTCATCAGCGCCACCACCCCGGCGATATGGGGGGCCGCCATCGACGTGCCCTGCTTGATACCATAACCGAATGTGATCGTACCGCCCGCATCCGAACCCTGCGTGCTCATGACACCATCGGGATAACGGTCGCCGTTGAGGTTCGTCGAGGCATCACCACCCGGGGCGGCGACATCGACATAGGGACCAAAACTGGAGTAAAAGGCCAGGCCCTTGCTGAGGTTAACGGCACTGACCGAAACCACCCCGTTATAGGAGGCAGGGTAAACCGGCACACTGGAGGAATCATTACCTGCCGAGGCCACGATAATCACGCCGGCTTTACTACGGGCATCAACATAGGCCTTTGGTGTCGTACCGGCCCCACCCGGGCCACCCACGCTGAGGTTGATGACATCGGCCCGTTGAACGGGCACCGTGTTGGAGTCGTTGGGCAAGCCTGCGGCAAACAGAATGGCCTGTTCGATATCGTAGGTGGTACCACCACCCAGGCCCAGCGCACGTAGTGGCATGATCTTCACATTCCAACCAACACCGGCCACACCGATGGTATTATTGCTGGCCGCACCGATGGTGCCGGCGACATGGGTGCCGTGGAAGGTGCTGCTGACACCATAACCCCGATCACCCGGATCATCGGGATTGGCATCGATGCCGTCCCCGTCACGGGCGACGGCGGCATCCTTGATAAAATCATACCCCGGCACCAGTTTACCGGCAAAGTCAGGATGATTGAGTAATACGCCGGTATCGATCACGGCCACAATCACGTTGCTGGAGCCGGTCGTGACATCCCAGGCCTGCGGCAGATTGATCAGCGGGTAATGCCACTGCGAGCTATACTCGGCGTCGTTCGGTATCTGTTGTGGTTGGTAAATATAATTGAGGCGTACCTGCTTGATGTCGGGGCGTTTACGCAACGCCTTCAGTGCCAGAATCGTTTCCAGCTTTTCCTGTAATTTTGTTGATGTTGCCTTCACTGTCACCCCGGTGCCTAGTGATTGCATAAGCTGTGCACGTTGCGTGACATTGCCTATGTACATCAACATGCTCCTGCCAGGTGCCCCGGCGCGGGCCTGCAAGCCCACTGAACCAGCCCGGGCGTGCAGGCTGTCAACGGTCACGCCGGCGGGTAAAATCGTATCCCTGAAATCAATAATCAATTCGCCGGGAACAAAGTTGTCGGTCGGCCGGGGGTTACTATCCTGCACCGACAACCCGGTCAGACCCGTGACCAATGTATAGTTGGACTGGCCTGCTACGGCCCTGACCTCAATGAAAAAATCCCGTGCACCGGTAAAGTTGGCCGGTGCATTAACACGTTCAGTCAATGCAACCAGTGAATTTGAAAAACCAATTTCTACACCACTGGAATCGTATAAAAAAAGATCCAGATTGGCGATACTATTATGTTCTGTCAACCTGACGGTTTGCCCTGGCGTCAGCTGTATACGGAAGTAGTCGCGATTGTCTCCCTGGTTGGCAAAACGATCACCCACCTTACCGGTGCCGCTCAGACTGACAAATCCACCCAGGGTAACCGGATTCGGTATGGCTTGTGCCGTGTTCAACGTATCATTGGCTGTATAGCTATAGGCGAGATCGTTGACGTCACCATCAACGCGTGAACCACTCGATGGAGTGATCGTGCCGGATATCGTGAAGGTTGAGGGGGTACCACCGCCGCCACCGCCACAGGCAGCCAGTGTCATTAGCAACAACACCAAAGGGGCCTTGTAATAACGTTTGATTATAGCCCGGGGTTTACCCATGAACCGTCCAGTCCTGTGTAATAATATGGTTCGGATATAGCCTTTACAGACAACTGCGGTTGTAACAGATGTGTAATCAAAGCTCCCATTCCATAATCTTTCAATAGTAGCTCATATTGACCGGGTCAACTGACTCGCGTCACACTATCTCCTGTATGATAACCCAGGGTGCGGCTACAACTGCCCTGAATTCAGGCTGTCGACTTGTCCAGTCGACGGCATCCTGCACGGAGGCATGCACCAGGTCTGAGGATTTCATCCAGTGGCTGACTGATTCCGTGTCATCCATAACAACGGCGGCGGCGGCCTTGATCAGGTCTATCCCGGCGCTGAGTTTGATGACTACACCCCGTGCAAAGTGGCGTTCCAGTTCCGGCCACGCCATTTTACCGGTCTGTGCATTGAGGGTACTGCAAAGCTCATCCAGGGTATGCCCGCTCATGCCTTTTCCCCCGTTGCAGAAATCAGCATCATGGTCACATCGTCATAGAGGTAGCCGGTATGTTCACGCTTCCACTTTGTCGCACTCCTGACAATGGCATGTAACCGGTCGGCAGGGTTAATATCGGAAAATTTCCTGATTATTTCCCGAACTCCTTCGTCACCCAGCTGCTGGTCGCGCTGAACCCAACACTCGGTCAGGCCATCGGTAAACAGATACAGATCACTTCCCTCATTGTCTAATCTGTACTCTTCAAAAACCACGTCCGGCATAATACCCAATGGTATTGAACCCGCCTCCGGTGAAATAATGTCGCCGTTTTTTCTGACCTGCAATGGTGGCTGATGCCCTGCATTGACCATCGTAATATGATTGGTTTTCGTGTCATAAATGCCTGCGACCATGGTGACAAACATGCCATGGGTTGAATTGGCATACAACTCATTATTAATCACAGACAATAATGCACCGGGGGCCGTCAGCTGCTTGCCCAGGCAACGAAACAACGAGGTTGTTTTTGCCATTAACAGGGATGCGTTAATGCTTTTTCCCGACACATCCCCAAGACCAAAGTAAATACGACCATCATCCAGCTGAAAGTGGTCATAGAAATCACCTGATACCATTCGGGCCGGGATATTCACACCATAAATATCATAATCTGCTGAATTTTCAGGTAACAGTGCGGCCTGTATCTCCCTTGCCAGCTCCAGCTCCCTGCGGGTACGTTCCTGAAAGACCAGCTCATCCGCCATTTGCGCATTGTGAATTGCCATGGCTGCGGTATTTGCCAGGATGGTCAGCAGATTTTTGTCATGTTCATCAAACAAACCCGTTGCAGTTTTCTTGTTGATTGCCTCGAGTACACCTACCTGGCAATCCTTTAACAACATCGGGGCACACAGGATGGATTTGGTAACGGCACCGCTATGCTCATCCACACCCTGATAGAAATCAGGATCAGCACCGGCATCACGAACCAGCTGGGTCTTGCCCTCACGCAAGGCGCGGCCTACGATCCCTTCACTACAAGACAGCTTTTCACCGGTTATGTCCCAGCTGGAGGCACAAACCCGACAGACCAGATTCTGATCATCGTTCTCCAGTAAAAAAAGCGACACGCCTTCGGCATCCAGGTACTGCTTTACCAGGTTGGTAACATGCTGAAGTGTTGTATCGATATCGAGCGAAGTCGAGAATTCCTGCAAAACGGTTGACAGTAGCTCCAGTTGCTCACATGACTTGTCCGGGTCAGATTTCAGATTTTCTGATATCACTGTATACACTTTCCTTGAATAACTCTGTGTAGTATAACGACAGCTATATAATAAGCTTGAGTTATAGATAGTTAATTGCTGATAAACATCGGCTATATGATCATAACTGTTTTATGATGCGCTGATCTTTTACATTGCAGGTTATTGTTTATACATTTAAATTCACAAGGAATAAACACCCGCAATAACAGCAAGGTCGTTCACAACTGCTCCACTACCCGTCCTGCTTCTGCAGTGCCTTGACAATATCGGCCGGCTCCATTCTTTCCTTGTAGTCATGCTCTGCATGTACCGCCTTTATCACCCCGTCCTTGCCGATAACAAATGTTCCCGGCACTGGCAATCCTACCCTGCCCCTACCATTGAACATTTCCACATCCAGGCCCTTTCTCTTGTAGAGTGCTACAAGCTCGTCCGACAACCTGTAATACAAACCATAACTTTTCATGACTTTGTCATCCAGATCACTCAATATTTCAAACGGGTATTTATCCTTTCTGACCTGCCTGAGTGACTGATCCGGCTGTTGTGGCGTGACGGCAATGACAGACGCCCCATATTGCCTGAAGGCCGATATGCTGTTTTTCAAGGCATGTAAATGGAGATTACAAAACGGGCACCAGGCACCACGATAAAAAACAAGTACAACCGGCCCCTTTTTAAGGTAGCTTGATAAGCTGACCATTTTCCCATGGGCATTCATCAGAGAAAATCCCGGCGCCTTTTGCCCAACCTTCAACCCGGGAGACGGGTGTTTTTGTATAACGGCATTCATTGCGTCATTCATCAACCTGATTTCAGCCTCGCTGAACTTAGGGTCATTTTTACTGGCCGCACGCTCCTTTATCATCTGGTCACGGCTTTGCTTGTAACTGACAGCTGTATCAGCAGTTGCGTTATACAAAAAAAATGAAGCAATCAGGAAGATTGATATCGATAGTTGTATTTTTTTCATTTACCTCACCCTGGCACCATCCAGTGCTGGCAAGTATACAACAGGCTACAGTCAAAATAATTAATTCATCGCCTGATGCGATCTCTCTTTAACACCTGATAATACAGGCAGACATTTCTGCTACTGATAGCATACAAGCTGCATCCTGCCTGGTTCTTTTTATGCTTTGCGCCGTTCCGGTAGCGGGTATCCTGGTCCCGTATCAGTCACATGGATAGAACACCAGTGCTCTATCGAGGTGATATTTACAACGGGGTATGTTTATACGCGCCTGAAATGGCGCTCATTTATGGCTGAGGAATTAACTTTATC
>DRJK01000064.1 GCA_011052215.1 Gammaproteobacteria bacterium | reverse complement strand
GAAAACCCGGCTTCTGTGTTGCGAATCTTCGCAATAGCTTGCTATTACGTGCGATTCGACGCCTTGAATCTGTATTTTCCGAGCACAATCTGCTTTGTCCAGAATTAATCAGAGGCTCCCTGGATAATTGGTCATAAAAGTGGATTCTTGACAGAAACCCGCCATTGGCGTACATTTGCGCAACTTTTGGGGCTATAGCTCAGATGGGAGAGCACTTGCATGGCATGCAAGGGGTCGGCGGTTCGATCCCGCCTAGCTCCACCAAATCCCAAGATAGGGGCGTATGCCCCTTTTTGCTTTTCAAATTCATAACTTATTGATTAATATATAATTGTATATATTATTATCATTTTTCTGTGGTTTTGTACATTTTTTACACAGATACCCGTCAAAAACCTGTAAATATTAATTATTTTCTAACCCCATTCTTCTACTTAAGAAACCGGCATATTAACCGATAACCATAATATTCAGGCACCTTAGGGATGAACAATGATAAAAAATTACTTACGCCGCTACAGGGGTCCGGTTTTATTGAGTGTGATAACCATTCTGCTTGTATCGCTATCACTTCATGTTGGCATTCAGATAGTGGCAGTTATTGTCATGCTTGCAAGCTGGATTTACGTTACCAGAAAGGATATGGATGTCTCGCTACTTGAAAATGAAACAGACGATATTGACTTACAGGAATTGCTCAGCCTGATTGCCGGTGTCATGCAGGATGTGCAGTCTGATTTTTCCGATCTTGAACATGATGCTGACCAGGTCAGGTCAGTCATGTCCCATGCAATTGTCTCATTACAGGAAAGTTTCACAGAAGTTAATGAACAGGTGAGATTCCAGGGCTCGGTTGTTGAGGATGTGATAACTACAATCCAGAGCAGCAGTTCGAGTGATGCTGACAGCAGCAGTGGTATCAATTACGAGAAATTTGCCCTCGAAACAGGAAAAGTTCTTGACTATATGGTGGATCAGGTTGTAGATAATAGCCAGAACAGTGTTGACATGGCACATAAGATCGATGATGTGGTTGAAGAGATGGCCGAGATTGTCAGGTTACTTAATGATGTCAAATCGATAGCCGACCAGACGAATCTTCTGGCGCTGAATGCCACGATTGAAGCTGCACGGGCTGGAGAGGCAGGAAGGGGATTTGCGGTCGTAGCCGATGAGGTTCGGCAATTGTCAAAAAATTCGAATAAGTTCAGTGATCGTATTCGTGATGTCGTCTCAGCGGCAAGAACCAACATAGAACAGGCCAAGGAGACGATATCCAAAATGGCCTCCAAGGATATGAATGTAGCCATTCAATCGAAGGAAAACGTTGAAAGCATGTTGAAAAGAGTTGCCGGTCTTAACGATATGGTTAGCCAGTCATTCGAAAAGGTCAATGGCAGTTCAGAGACAATTAATGACAGGGTAGGGGTTGCGGTGCGTGCATTGCAGTTCGAGGACATGTCGTCACAATTACTTGATCATATGAAAGGGCAGTCTGCACATGCATCAGCGATTCTTTCTGAAATACAGAATTTGTTTTCCAGTATTGGCCCTGATGGAAACCCCGAAAATTCAAAGGCAATGCTGGGAAGAGCAAAACAGATTGCAGAAAAATGCTCTGAAAGTAACAGGGAAAACAAGACAGTCTCACAACAGAGTATGGACACCGGTGAAATAGAACTTTTCTAGGAATCTTTTAGAAATTATTTATGGAGAGAAAATAATGGGAATTCAGGTAAGCAAATCAGAAGACAGTAATCTGGTCACTATAAGCGTAAATGGCCGTTTTGATTTTTCGCTGCACAAGGCATTCAGGGAGGCCTATAAGAATGAACCGGCGACGACTCCGTTTGTTGTAAATATGAGTGGAGCTGATTATATGGATAGTTCGGCACTGGGGATGTTATTAATGCTGCGCGAACACCTGGATTCCAATGTGGCAAGTGTCAGAATTGAAGGATGTCAGCCAGCGATTCGACAGATTCTGGAAATATCCAAATTTGAAAAACTGTTTGAAATCGCCTGAATAATTCTTGATTGAAGTATCTTGAGAAAAAATGAAAATACTTGTTGCTGAAGATCAGGAGGTTAATTTTACCTTACTGAAAAAACTCCTAACCAGGGATGGGCATGATGTTATCTGGGCAAAAAATGGTCTCGAGGCATATAATAAATTCATTGAGAATGATGTTGATCTCATATTGATGGATGTAATGATGCCCATTATGAATGGCTATGAAGCAACAAAAAAAATCAAGGCCTATGAGAAAAAACCATTTATTCCGGTTATTTTCGTGACAGCCATCACGGGTGAGGAAGAGTTACAAAAAGCAATTGAAGCAGGTGGCGATGACTTTCTTTCAAAGCCTGTAAACAACATAGTGCTGAAGTCAAAGATTTTTGCCCTGAATCGTATCCAGGGGCTTTATTCGCTACTTAAAAAACAGAATGATGAATTGCTTTCCTTTAAGAAACGCACACAGAAAGAACAGAAACTTGCAGAAAATATTTATAATAATATTATATATCCTGGCGTGTCCGGTAATTCAGGGGCACTGATAACTCATGAATCACTGAAGATGTTTGGCGGTGATTTTGCATTAATTGCCAGTAACCCATTTGGTGGTGTGAATGTATTACTTGGTAATGTCAGTGAACGAGGACTGATTTCATCAATTTGTGCCATGCAGGTAGCGGAAATATTTTACAGCATGAGCTCAAAGGGTTTTCATATTCAGAATATTGTCACATCAATACATAATCGCCTGTCTAATTTGCTTTCATCAACTGTTAATTTTTCAATGGCGCTCTTGCATGTGGACAAGGAATGTAAAACAGTAACGGTATGGAATGGTGGTCTTCCTGATATCATCATAAGAAGTGGCGCAGGACTAAGGGATAGTGTTCAGTCATGCCATCCACCGATAGGAAAGGAATTTTCAAAGGATTTTGAGTCAACATGTCAGGTCTTTTCTATCATACCCGGGGACCGGCTAATACTCCATTCTGATGGTATGAAAAAAATACTGGAGCAGAACTCCGGGGAAAAAGATGTTGTTTCCCTGGTAAGTCGTTTTGAAAACGGCGTGAGCTTACAGAAATATATACAGCAATGTATAGAAGCTTCCAAAAATAACAGAGTTGTTATTGATGATGTGACAATGATTGATCTTGAATGTATTCCTGATAATTTCAGGGATATTTCAAGCAAGGTCGAACATGTAGACAGATTGCGCACCAAGAGCTGGAAGGTTGATTTTGATTTTAAAAGTGATGTGATCAAGAGTGTTGATCCGCTACCGCATATTCTTCAGTGCATCATGGGGATACAGGGCATGGAGGCTTTCAAGGCGCCCCTGTTTATGATCCTGTCAGAGCTTTACAATAATGCGCTGGATCATGGATTGTTGGAGCTGGATTCATCAATTAAAAGCAACCCTGAAGGATACGTTACTTTCTATGATGAACGCAAAAAGAAATTATCAGAGCTCGCTAACGGATTTATCAGGATCAGTATTGAGAACGAACCCATTAATAACGGGGCGGTGCTGTCATTCAGGGTTGATGACAGTGGCCCCGGGTTTGACCAAAGTGTCAGTGTTCTGGATATAGGTTCAAACACGACATGTTCGGGAAGAGGCATACCCTTATTGAAAAGCATGTGTGAGGAGGTGGTGTATAACCAGACCGGTAACAGTGTTGTCGTAAAATACCGGTGGTAGCGCGGGATAGTCGGTCTTTATTTGGCTATACCGATTCCATGTCCTCACATTGATGCCCGCTTCAAAAGTTAACGGGGCAGCAATGATATAATATCCGGGTGAATTCATGGCCAACTGAACCCATCAATACTAAGTTGTTAGAGCACTATGTCAGCTATACTTTATAGTAATCCTTATACCAGCGGACAAAATTTTCTATACCATCTTCAACACGTGTATCCGGCTTGTAGTCCATATCTGCTACCAGGTCGTCTACATTGGCGTAGGTGTCAGGTACATCACCGGGTTGCAGGGGTAGCATGTTCATTTCCGCTTTCTTGCCCAGACAATCCTCCAGAACCTCGATGTATCTCATTAATTCAACAATATTGTTATTGCCGATATTATACAGTTTGTAAGGTGCCCGACTGGTCGCCGAATCAGGATTATCGCTGTCCCAGTCCGGGTTGGGTTGTGCGGGTTTGTCCAGGACACGGATGACACCTTCCACAATATCATCAATATAGGTGAAGTCACGACGGTGTTTTCCATAATTGAATACATCTATCGGTTTGCCGGCGAGGATATTCTTTGTGAACAGGAACAGGGCCATGTCGGGGCGACCCCAGGGGCCATATACGGTGAAGAAACGCAGCCCTGTCGTGGGAATGTTAAACAGGTGGCTGTAGGTATGCGCCATGAGTTCATTGGCTTTTTTACTGGCTGCATACAGGCTGACCGGGTGGTTGACATTCTGGTGGACTGAAAAAGGCATTTTGGTGTTGATACCATAAACGGAACTGCTGGAGGCGTAGACGAGGTGCTCAACATCCTGGTATCTGCTGCCTTCCAGAATATTGGTAAAGCCTACAATATTGGTGTCAACATAAGAGAGCGGATTTTCGAGTGAATATCGCACGCCAGCCTGTGCGGCAAGGTTGACTACGCGTTCAGGCTTGTGCTTTTTGAATAATTCTGCAACAGCCTGCCTGTCTTCGAGGTTAATTCTGGCCTCTGTAAAACCTTTTTCATTAATAATTCTGTCCAGGCGCGCTTTTTTCAGGTTGACGTCGTAGTAGTCATTGAGGTTGTCAATACCAATGACTTCATCACCACGCTCCAATATTCGCATGGCCAGGTTATTCCCGATGAATCCGGCAGTGCCGGTGATTAATACTTTCATACTAGTGCTCTTTTTTTAAGGTAATAGTTGGTTGGCTTCAAGTGGTTTTCTAGATACGGTCGTCTACATCATCCTTGGGGAAGGTGTATTTTACATCAAACACGATGTGTACGGGCTTGCAGAGTTCACGGATTTTATCTATTCCCATATCCTGAAACTCCTGGTGAGAGACCGCGATGACAACAGCATCATACTTGCCTTTTTCCGGGTTCTGGATCGGGTCGATATTGTATTCATGCCTTGCTTCAGCAGGATTTACCCAGGGGTCATAAACATCGACATTGGTGTTGTAGCTTTCAAACTCAGTAATCATATCGACAACACGTGTATTCCTGAGGTCCGGGCAATTCTCCTTGAACGTGAGTCCCATGATCAGAACATTTGAGTCAACCATATGAATTTTTTTCTTTATCATGAGTTTTGCAACCCTGGATACAATGTATTCCCCCATCTGATCATTGATCCTGCGTCCTGCCAGAATAATCTCGGGGTTGTAACCGATTGATTCTGCCTTGTATGTCAGATAATAGGGGTCGACACCGATACAATGGCCACCCACAAGTCCTGGCCTGAAGGGTAGAAAATTCCATTTTGTGCCGGCTGCCTCCAGCACTTCAAGTGTGTCGATTCCCAGTTTTTTAAAGATAATGGATAGTTCATTGATCAGGGCGATATTCAGATCCCGTTGTGTATTTTCAATGACCTTGGCCGCTTCAGCAACACGAATACTGCTGGCCTTGTGTGTGCCCGCAGTAATAACACTTTTATAGAGATTATCTATGAGGTCAGCGGCTTCCGGTGTGGAGCCGGATGTTACCTTGAGAATAGTGGTAACCCGGTGTTCCTTGTCGCCAGGATTGATGCGTTCCGGGCTATAGCCTGCAAAGAAATCCGTGTTCATTTTCAGCCCGGATTTTTCCTCGATGATGGGCACACAAACTTCTTCTGTCGCACCCGGATAGACAGTTGATTCAAATATGACGATATCGCCTCTTGAGATGACCCGGGACAGGGTTTCACTGGCCTTTTCAAGTGGTGTCAGGTCAGGTCTTTTGTGATCGTCGATGGGTGTCGGCACAGTAACGATATATACGTTGCAGGCCTTCAGGTCATCAATGGATTGTGTGAAGGAAAGCCTTGTTGCCTTTGCCAGCAATTCGGGTTCAACCTCCAGGGTATTGTCTACCCCTGATTTCAGTTCCTTGATACGTTTCGAGTTTATATCAAAACCCATCGTCGGGTATTTTATACCGAACTCTACCGCCAGTGGCAGACCGACATAGCCGAGCCCGATTATTCCTATATTGACCTGATCGAGTTTTATCATTAAAGACCTTTTATTAATTTATATGAAAATAGTGTTTTCGGGGTACTTGACCCGGATATTGTATAAGATTACTTCCTGCCATTAAATGGAAAATTCATTCAGTATATCGGCATGGTTCACATAAACATTATGTGTCGTTAGCGGAATTCAGCCTTGTTTATCCAGCAGCTTTTTTTCCCATGCGAGGGATGTTTTAACTATTAATTCAAGGTCATCATATTCCGGTTTCCAGCCAAGTGTTTCCCTGATACGGTCTGCCCTGGCGATCAATGCCGGCGGGTCGCCTGCACGCCGCTCCTCTTCGACGATATTCAAGGGAGAGCCATTGACCTTGCTTACAGTATCAAGAACTTCGCGTACGCTGTAGCCATGCCCATAGCCACAATTCAGGGTGGCGGAGGTACCGCCGTTCCTGAGATATTCCAGCGCCTTGAGATGTGCGCTGGCAAGGTCTTCAACATGAATATAATCACGGATGCCGGTACCGTCCGGTGTCGGGTAGTCGGTACCAAAGATATAAACCTTGTCTCTTTTACCAACGGCGGCTTCACATGCCACCTTGATTAATAACGTCGCTTTTTTGGTCGACTGGCCTATCCGTGTCTCGGGGTCGGAGCCGGCAACATTAAAATAGCGCAGGGCAACATGTTTTAAATTGGTTGCGGCAGACAGGTCGCGTAACATCCATTCTGTCATCAGCTTTGAGGTACCATAGGCATTGATCGGACTGAGCGGGGTATCCTCACCGCAGGATTCAGATTCGGGTATGCCGTAGACCGCTGCGGTAGATGAGAATATGAAGTTTTTTATTCCCGTGTCGCGACAGCATTCCAGCAGGTTTCTGCTGTTGCATGTATTGTTGCCGTAATACTTGAGGGGGTTTTCAACGGACTCGGGGACAATGGTGTGCGCTGCAAAATGAATAATGGAATCGACGTTGTGTTCTTCAATAACACGCATGATCAGCGCCCGGTCACCCATATTGCCCTGGATAAACTCACCATGCAGGACAGCATCGGCGAAGCCGGTCGAGAGATCATCGACAATCACAATACGTTCCCCTGCCTCACCAAGTTGCCGTACAACATGGCTGCCTATGTAGCCAGCCCCCCCTGTTACCAGAATTGTTTTTTTTGTCATGGAGTATCCAGTTTATTCGTTTAACTTGTTATTTTGTTTACCCAGGGACCGCGTGATGGCCGTCACATGCAGTTAGTATAGGTAATACAGCCTTGATTTGTAAGGAAAAAAGCTATATAACCTGTACATGATCAGTTATTTTTCGAAAGCAAGTCAGTATTGTATGGCCATATGGACATAAATTCTACAAAACATGCATTACTGGGGAGTATGTCCCCACAAATACGCGCAGATCTGGCAGCAAAATCACCCGGCATTGTGTTGTTGATATTTGTCATTGTGCTTGCGTCACAGCTGGCCGATGTCAGTTGGAAACTTCTGGATGCGTTTCTGGTTGACCAGACCGGGGCTCCGGGTGTAATGGTTCAAACCGGAATTAACAAAAAAACCACGAAAAACATTGACAGAAATTATGCAAGCCTGCCTTCAATGCATCTGTTTGGCATTGCTGACAGTGAATTAACGGTTACAGCAACGCCAGTCAGTGCCCCCGATACCAGGCTCAACTTGATCCTGTTTGGGGTTTTCTCTGACCAGAGTGTTAGCAGCGGGACAGCTATTATTGGCCCGGGATCAGGCAAGCAGAAGCAATACCGTGTCGGTGACAAGATTACTACCGGCGTCTGGCTTGCTGAAGTACGAAAGGATTATGTTCTGCTAAAAAGAGGGGGGAATTTTGAGACACTCAGGTTTCCGAAGCAAAAAATTGCCGGTTTTAATTTAAAGAGATACAACAGGCCGGTCAGACCTTCCAGGTTGTCCCGTACCAAGCAGTCATTTATAGATAATGTCAGAATTATCCCCGTATTTTCAGGACATGGGAAAGGCCTGAAGGGTTACCGGATATTACCCAGGAAAAACAGGGCACTTTATAATCGTCTGGGTATCATGCCAACGGATATTGTGACAGCCATCAATGGCATATCATTGAGTAATGAGCGAGAGGCGATGAAGGTTATTGGCGAACTGGTTAATTCTGACAGTGTGAAGGTTACGGTTGAAAGAGGGGGGCAGACCATTTCTTTAAACCTGAAACTTGAATGATGCCAACATCACTTGCCTGATTGGGAAATAATTTTTTTAATCGCATCTGTATTCCTGATCCATGCATTTTTAAATCCACGCTGTTGCAATCTTTTTAATTTACGTTTTGCCTGGCTAAAGTCCTGGAAGCTGCCATGAATGACATGGTACCTTGTTATGTTCTCTATTTGTGATCTGAAATAATAGACACCATCGAGTGCCACATGGCTGATATATTTCAGGATGGGTTCTTTCCGGGTATTGCTTGCCAGTTGTATTGTAAACGAGCCTGGCAACTGGTTATTTATCCACCGGTTACTTTCTTCCTCACCAGACACATGAAAGGTATATTGCCCAGCTTGTTTCGCCGGAGGTTCGATGGCAGGGTCGCTGAGTGGTTTTGGCAGGGTATCATAAATTATTGATACAGTTTGTGGATGGTCAGATCGTGTCTTGATGACGGCTACAGGTGACACAGGGGATTGCTTGCTTTCGGGTGCAGAGATGCCTACAGATGACCTTCTCAGATCTATAAGCCGCTTGTTGCTGCCCTGACCTGTAACAGGCACTGCATTTGTGGCAGCGGGCTGCCCTTTATCCGCCTTGTTTTTTGTAGCGGTCTTGATAAGGCTGATTGCCGTTATCGCATCCAGTTGTCCCTGTTTTGCCGATAATGTAAACCACTCCATGGCTTTTACCAGATTACGATCCACGCCTTTGCCATGATAATACAAATACCCCATTGTATATTGTGCATCCGCATTTCCATTGTCGGCAAGTGGCTCAAATAAAGTGACAGCGGTTTTGAAATTGCCTGATTTAAATGCGCTTCTGGCCTTATTGAAAATTATCTGGTCAAGTGATTCCATCTCCAGTGTGTTTGTCACCGGATGAGGGTTGCTGGCACATGATGAGAGCAACGATATTAAAATGTACAAGCAGAGAATGTAGGCAGATTTGATCATTATATTGCTGTCTTGTATGTTGAATTTTTATCCTACAAGCTCGTTTAAATCAAAAACAGGTAACAGGGTGGCAAGTACAATAAATAAAACAATACCACCCATAAACAAAATCATAACAGGGCCCAGTAATCCCAGGGCGGTGGCCAGAATGGATTCAATTTCACGTTCCTGGATAATGGCGGCACGTTCCAGCATATCCTCGAGGTTTCCACTGGATTCGCCACTTGAAATAAGACTGACAGTCATCGGCGGGAAGTATCCGGATTGCTCCATGGAGGCATGGATAGTGGCACCTTCCTTTACCTTTGCTGTAATCTCTTCAACTGCCTTGCGCATGGGCAGGTTTGTTATAACCTGTCCTGAAATTCGCAGGGCCTCGAGTATCTGTACGTTACTTGAACTCAGGATGCTGAGCGTTCTGGAGAAGCGTGCACTGTTGGCTCCCCGTATGAGTCTGCCTGCAAAAGGGAGCTTGAGCAGAAATTGATGCCATTTCAGCTTGGGCTCCGGTTTTTTGAGAATGGCTTTTGCTATCGCCACTGCAATGATGGTAAGGACAATCATTATTATGCCATTATTTTTTATGAAGTCACTTATCGAGATGAGTATCAGGGTGGCAGCTGGAAGGTCCTGTGCAACATTTTCGAATACACGAACAATTTGTGGTACAACAAATGTGAGTAACGCGATAACAATCAGCACCGATATAATTATCAGCAGCACAGGATAAACCAGTGCCATGGTTGTTTTTTGCAGCATTTGTTGCCGGCTTTCTGTGTAATCTGCAAGCCGGTCCAGTACAGTATCCAGGTGTCCTGATTCCTCACCTGCCTCTACCGTTTTCCTGTAGAGTTCCGGGAAGACAGACGGAAAATCGGAGAGCCCTGTACTCAGGCTGTGCCCCTCCCTGACGCGCGATCTTATACTGAGAATAACCCTTTTGATGCTGGCTTTCTCGCTTTGTGCGGCAACCGACCTTAATACCTCTTCCAGGGGCATCCCGGAGCTTAATAATGTGGATAGCTGCCGGGTAAGCAGGGCCAGATCCATGGGGCTTATTCGTTTTTTGAATACACTTTCTGTGCTGTGTTTTTTGTCCTGCTGGCTTACCTCTGCGACAGTCAGCGGGGTCAGCCCCTGATCACGGAGCTGGCTGCGTATTTGCCTGGCAGTGTCACCTTCCAGTACACCCCGGCGATTCTTGCCTTGCCTGTTCAGGGCTGTGTATTCAAAGGCGCTCATAGAACACTAGTTTTCCTGGGTAACACGCAGTACTTCTTCAATGCTGGTATCGCCATGCAGGATTCTGCGTAAGCCATCATGTCTTATGCCAGGTGATTTAAGCCTTGCATGTTTTATCAATGTTATTTCATTGGCCCCATCGTGTATAAGACTGCGTAGCTCGTCATCTATCTCGATAAATTCATAGATACCTGTTCTGCCATGATAACCAAGATGTAAACAATGCTCACAGCCGTCTTTTCTGGGGCGATAAATGACGGGGTTTTCCTTGTTACTGATTCCCAGTAGTTCGCAATCCTTTTCATTCGGTATAGTTTCTTCTTTACAATGCGGGCACAGCTTACGCACCAGTCGTTGTGCAAGTATGCCAACCATGCTGGATGCAAGCAGAAATGGCTCAACCCCCATATCGCGCAATCGTGCGATGGCCCCGATCGCACTGTTAGTGTGGAGCGTTGAAAGCACCATGTGACCTGTCAGGCTTGCCTGGACTGCAATTTGTGCGGTTTCCAGGTCCCGGATTTCGCCGACCATCACCACATCGGGGTCCTGTCGCAGGATTGCCCTCAGTCCGCGTGCGAAGGTCATGTTGACCTTCCTGTTTACCTGGGTCTGCCCAACACCCTCCAGGTTATATTCTATCGGGTCTTCCACCGTCACGATGTTGCGCGTGCGGTTATTGAGTTTACTCAGGGCCGCATAAAGTGTTGTTGTTTTGCCCGAGCCGGTCGGGCCTGTGACCAGGATGATGCCGTGCGGCTTGTGGATCAGGTTGGTCAGGTCGATTGTTGCCTGCGTTGCCATGCCGAGGTTTTTCAGGGTCAGTCTTCCAGCCTGTTTATCAAGCAGGCGAAGTACTACACGTTCACCATGATTTGATGGCAGGGTTGAAACACGTACATCGACTGCACGGTTGTTGATTTTCAGTGAAATTCTTCCATCCTGTGGAACCCGTTTTTCAGCAATATCCAGATGGGCCATGACCTTGATGCGCGAGACCAGCAGGGGAGCAACGGCACGAGGCGGTTGCAATACCTCCCTGAGAACCCCGTCGACCCGGAATCTGACCACCATGTTATGTTCATAGGTCTCAATATGAATATCCGATGCCTCTTCCTTGAGTGATTCTGTAAGCAGTGCGTTGATCAAGCGGATGATCGGGGCATCATCCTGGGTATCGAGCAGGTCTTCCGTTTCACCCAGGCCCATGGCAACATGATTCAGATCCATGTCTTCACTGATATCATCCATGACCTGCATGGCCTGACTCGAACCGGCTTCATATAACTCGGCTACCCTTGTTTCAAATTCTTCGGAACTGACTTTATGTAGTTTTAATGCGCAACCCAGGTAACGCTTGATCTCGGAAAAAACGGTAACCTTGCATCCGGGTTTGTAAAGGACATGGGCCACGCCGTCACTGACATTTGTAATAACAACACCATGCTTACGAATAAAACCATAGGGTAAATAGTTACTGTCAGTTTCCTGACCATCGTGTGTAAGTGCGGATGTTTCTTGACTCTCGGCCATGTTTGTTACTCGTCGGATGTTTGGCTGGTTTCCACAGCTGATTTTTTCCTGTCCTTGAATGGTGAAGGTATCGCCGGCAGTTCCTTCGGTAACAGAGGCGTCTCGGAATCATCCATAAAATAGACTCCCTTTTTCCTTTGTTCGAGTTGCCGGGCACGAATCAGGGAATATTTACTTTCTGTAATATTGCTCTCGGTTGCGGCATCCCTCAGGATGACAGGGCGTATGAATACCATCAGGTTACGTTTTTTCTTGGTTGTTTTGTCATAACTGAACAGACGACCCAGTAAGGGTATGTCACCGAGTATGGGGACAGTCTGGTGGCTTTGCTGCAAGGTGTCATCAATCAGGCCACCCAGCACGATCGTTCGCCTGTCTTCAATCATGACGCTTGTTTTTATTGAACGCTTGCTTGTCGTCAGGTCACTTGCGCCGGTACTACTGGGGATAACACCTGATATTTCCTGTTCGATATCCAGTTTAATCGCATCTCCCTCATTAATCTGTGGAGTAACCCTCAATGTCAGACCTACGTCCTGCCTTTTGATGGTTCGAAAGGGGTTGACTGCACTCGAGGTTCCGCCGGTATTACTGAACTCACCGGTGACAAAGGGGACATTCTGTCCCACCACAATTTCAGCCTGCTGGTTGTCCAGGGTGACCAGGCTGGGCGTGGACAGGATGTTGGAATCGGCATCACTGGATAGTGCACGTAAAACGACTGCAAAATTAATTCGTGTGCTATCAAACTTGCCGAACCCCAGGGAGGCACCATCGCCAATACTGGGGATGCCACCGCTGGCAGCCGTTGCTGCAATGCTGCCAATACCGCTTGAACCGCCAAAATTGATAATACCGACACCACCCACTCCACCGGGGCTTCCGTCAACGGCCCATTGAACGCCCAGTTCACGTGATTTATCCAGTGTGACTTCCGCAATGATGGCCTCTATCAGCACCTGTGCACGTCGAATATCCAGCTTACTGATGACACGCTGCAGAGAGCGAATGATATCGGGTGGGGCAGATATAACCAGGGCATTTGCACTTTTATCGGCCTGAATACTGACATTGGTCCCCAGTGCGGATTTTCTTGAACCGGGTTTGATTTTTTTGCCTTGCAGGGTTTTGCTGACGCCGGTCAGAACGGGAACAAGATCCTTGGCCTTGGCGTAATGAAGATAGATGACCCGTGTTCCACCGTCCGTCTCCAAAGGGGTATCCAGGTGGCTGATCAGTGCCCTGTATCTCAGGCGGGCCGATGCCTCACCACTTAACAATACGCTGTTTGTGCGTTCATCTGCTGCAAAAGTGACCTGCGTGCTTTGTCTTGATTTGACATTTCCCCGTGATAAACCATTTAGAATCCGGACAATTTCACTGGCGGATGCGTGAGCCAGGGTAATAATTTCTATTTCACTGTCGCTGACCCGGTCTATTTTGGAAATGATACTGGCCAGCCTCGCTACGTTCCGTGCACTGTCGGTGATGATCAGGACATTTTTGGACGGGTAGGCCGCTAAATGTCCCTGTTGAGGTATGAGTGGTCGAAGTATTGGCACCAGTTGTGCCGCGGTGACATTCCTTACCCGGATTATCCGGGTGACGACCTGATCACCCGTGATGGAGGCTGCCGCCCGGGTTGTCGGTATGGCACCCTGTTTGGCCTTGCTATTGGGAACAATCTTGATGATATCTCCCACAGGGATGGTTGCAAAACCATGAACCTCCAGAATGGACAGAAAAATCTGGTATATCTCGTCCTTTGCCAGCGGACTGGCCGAGATCACGGTGACACGACCTTTTACACGAGGGTCGACAACGAAATTTTTCCCGGTCAATCGGGATACCGTACTGATCAGGGTGGATATATCGGCATCTTTGAGATTCAGGGTGATGTCTTTATCGGCCATTGAGCTGGCCGGCATGCAAATCATCAGAAGCAGGATGATCCCCCCCCGAATATGCGATGCAAAGCCATGAAATAGGTTAAAAAACATATGTAAAACAAATAGTTAATAGGCTTATTTAAAAGCCTGAATTAGTTTGAGTGACCAAGCCACCCCGGTCCATTTCATAACCCGGTTTACGGGAGAATAGCAGGGAACTTAACACCGGGAAAATATATTTACATCATGAGCTTAGCAAAAATAATTTAACCAGTACATAAGATATCGGCAAATATCAACTCCCTCCGCTGCGTTGAGACACGGGCAGTATTCACCCAATCTCGCGGGTGGCAGGTAAATATACCTGTGACCACCTGATTCCGGGATCGAAAAACCACAGACAGGTTTCCCGGTTATTAATAGCTGCCGTTGTATTGTATCTGCAAGCGTCCATCAGGCTGTTGCCGGGCTGCATTTTTTATCAAGGAAAGCAGGATGGCATCAGAAAAAGGTGTCGGTGTAAAGCGCGCATTAAAATTAAAATGATGGTTGGGCTGTAGCTTCAGGGTTCCATCAATACCGATTGGAGCGTGGAGGTCATTGATCCTGATAATAATATTGTTGCCCTGATTTGATAGTGTCAGCTTGATATTACCCAGGTTTCCCTGCAAGGGCAGGGTCAGCCTGCCGTTGGAAAGCAGGATCTCGCCAGTGGCAGCCTTCAGGCCCTGCTCGTCTATCCTCAATTCTTTCAGGTTGATGTTCAGTCTGCCTTCCAGCCCGATAAAACTAATGGCCTTTATATAACTGATCATATTTGCAGGCAGGATTCCTTTTATATTGTTGGCACGAATGTCACCATCAAACCCGGCAACGATATTTCCCTTGAGCGGGTGAAGCTCGTCCCGGGCAGAAAACGCCAGATCCAGTTCCCCGGCCAGAATCGGAAGGGGGGCCAGCTTCCACACTACATTATGAAATACAATCCCCTGAACCGACAGGCTGCCGGCTTGTCCCGACCAGATGGATCCCTGTGGTTTATATAGCTGAACCCCGTCCATCATTTGTTTGCCAAAATGGGTGACGATACTGGCAGGCGTCATGACCACAAGCGAAACAAAAAAGCTGGCACAGCCAGCCACGATGACTGCGGCCCGGACACTCATGAGGCACCTCTGCTTAAAACAAGCCGGGCATTTACTCGTCCCGGTTGCCCCTGGGGTTCTATGCTGATGGTGACAATACTTATTTGATATTGCCCTGATAAATTGCCAAGCCATGAAACAAGCGGGTCAAAACCGGCATTTTCAAACCAGATTTGCACCTTGTTATTCCCCTGGGGTTCGAGCCGCTTCATACTGCTACCCAGACCGGATCTTTTGATAGTTTGATCGACAGTCGATAGCAAGGGATGGTTTGATGATGCCCCCTTAGCCGTTCTGCCCCCCTGGAGACGGGTAATCCGGGCAGCTGTCTTTTGCATCCACTGTACAAGTTCACGTTTACTGTTTAACTGTTTGCTTTTCAGATCATAGGATTCACTCACGGGAACCCATACAAGCAGGTACAACAGGGAAAGAATAATCATCGCGCCGACAGCGATCACAATACGCCTTTCAAGTGGTTCCTTGGAATAAAACCACGCCTTCATTATTCCGCCTCCCGGATACGCAATCGTGCGGATACTACATTGCCCTGTACAGCTGCCGATCTGATCTCGACCTTCATTCCTTTCAGACTGATTGCCTGTTTCAGTTTTTCAAGCTTCTGAAGATCACCGATAGTAAATTCCATATCAAGTTGATCATTTCTGAAGTTTATCCCCTTGAGGGTAATTTTATTGTACAGTTTAAGTGCCTTCGCAGATTTATCGAGCATGGCAAGAAAGCCGGTTTTTCCCTGCCCATCTGAATGCCTTAGTTGTTTCAGTCGTTGTTCCATTTGTACCCTGGGGTTAACCATGCGCCTGACATCAGGCAATGCCCGGTTAAAGGTTGTCTTGATTTGCCTGTCGAGCAGATTGATCTCGTTGCTGATACGACGGTATTCAATCAATCCGCTTGCAGCCTTTATGAATAACATGATGGCCAGTACTGTCAGGGCCGGATACCATTTTCTCAGTGAAGGATTTCGAACTTTTCTGGTGGCATAGGTACCCTGTAACAGATTTATGGCTGCTGCATCGGTGTAGTTTTCTGCAAGCAGGGTAATCGGGTTACCTGCAGGATGAGTGATGGTGATGTTGTCCGGATCAAAGCCGGGTATTTCAAATTTAATGTCTGTGTCGAGGGTTCGAAAATCAATAATATCGATTTTAGCGGGCATATTATCTTCGGTTTCCTGCATGGCCAGCTCCAGGCAGGTATCAAGCCCGTTTGTGTCAACCGTAAATCCGCTAAATTGTCCTGTCAGAGTGGATGTTTCATTGTTCTCAACCAGTATCGTCCAGTGATTTGTTTGCAGTGGTAGCGCGAGCAGGTCCGGCGTCATTACCTGCGGCTGTATATCAGCATCGTGAAACAGGGACAGCACCATTTCCATTTTTTCGTGACTAACAGCACAAACGGGAATATTGTTTTGTGGCGTTCTGGCGGGTATGGCAAAATGGAACTCATCAACATCTCCAATCAACTCATCTTCCATGGTGAACGGTATGGCCTGCAGGATTTTCTGCCGGCTGCGCACCGGAATCAGGTGTGTGGAGAGATGGACGCAGGACCCCGGAATAAATACAACAACCTTTTTCCCCCGGCAAAGTTCAGTAGCATCAGAAAGAGAAGAACCGTATTGCGCAAGTCTGCCGCTCTCATCTTCGGGTAAATACCAGTCGGTAGAGTTGTCTTGATGGAGCCTGAAAAATATTATGCCTGTCATTAATTCATACCGGGGCTTCTTGATAATGTTTCAATACCGTTTGTTGACGTTCTTTTAAGTGTGCTGACAAGATTATTCCTTATTTTATCGATTTGCACATAAGCCTGCACTTCAAAATACCTTGAACTTACACCAATCAAGGGAGTAATTACCAGTTCGTAGCTGGTTTTATTGGTAGTCAAGCCTTTTGTTTTATCAATAAATTTTTTAACGGTATCAAATGCCGACGTTCTGTTTTCAACGATAGAAATCGCTTTTTCGAGGTCTAGCTGGTCTGACAGGGCTGCAATTACCTCGGCAGGAGCAGTGTTGATATTAATTGTTGTTTGCTCAGGCAAGGCACAGATATAGGGTTCCAGTTTTTTATATATCCGGGCAGTGATTCCTTCCACCAGCAGCAGTTCGGTTATATTACTTATTTTTTTGTTCCCGGCCCTGTAACCGGCGCTTTTTTCCAGGTAGTTTTGATCTTCAGCACCACGCGGAAAGGTGACATCCGCATCGGTATCCATCCAGTCAATGATGGCATCTGATATGGGGTTGCTTATTTCCAGCACCCGGAGCAGACGTTCAAACAGTGCCTTCTGTTCTTTTAGCCTGTTAATCTGGGAAAGGTCATTACGATCCTTTATATACAAGTTGTTTATGTTAAAACGCCCCTGAAGGTCATTGATCTTTCCGGATATGGTGCCACCCTCAATAAATGTTGAAGGTAATGGTTTTGCCCAGTCCTCGAACAGGTTGTCCGTTTTGCTGGTATTCGAATTATTCTTGTCCCTGAATAATACGCTTTTGGCCCAGGCCTCGCCACCCAGGGCGAATAGATAGGCTTGTTGGCCGAGTAATATGTTTTGCAGTCTTTGCACATCATATTGCTGCCTTTCGATAATATTGACGGCAATGATGGTTGCAAAGGCGACGATCAGTAATGCGGTCAGCAGGGCGACACCCTGTTGATGTCTTCTGACAGGTTTAATGAACCTGGTCAGATGCATATGTGGTTTTTTGAGGGAGGTTTTTTTCATTACAATTTTCATATTACTGTTCAGGGTAATTATGATCCCGGTAATGATATCAGACGGGTAATTTTACCCAGATATTGTTGACTTATTGTTATTTCAATGGCCTTTGGCAAGTTAGTCTGACCGCCCTGTGTTTTAACGGGGGGCCAGAAATTGGCCCATTGATGGTTCGAATCAAGAAACCTGAATTCCAGATCATCAACATTGGACATCAACTGGCGCTCAAATTTATCTGTTTCGGATCGCCGGTCCAGGTTCCTGTACTGGCTGCGTATCAGGGCATTGTCTCGCAGTCGATAATGCACCCTTATCATGTTACTTCGACTCAAACCCAACGGGTTGCGTAAACCGGCCCGCGTTAATGACAGGCCGGTAATTCCTGTATTGCCGGCAAGGACTGCAGGCCGGGCATCACCAAATTCATCACGGATTTCACGATTTATTGCAAAACGCACATCCTGTTCCAGATAAAATAGGGTGCTTTGGAGTTCCTTCATCTGGTCGGCTACTTTATTGGTGATTTCCTGGGCATCGATGATTGTCTTGAGCCCGGTCAGTGCGATCACAGAAATAATGGCGAATATCGAAATCGAGACCAGGATCTCCAGTAATGTGAAACCATTTGTCTGCCTTCGGATTATCATTTATCGTTGACCCAGGTAACCAACCAGTTTGTATAGTGTGTGGTCTTTTTCGTCAAGCGATATGGCAATAATGACACGTCTTAACCTGCTGTCCGGTGTGTTTTCGATTTTTATATCCCATTTCCAGGTGTATTTTCCCAGTTCTGTTTTGCCATTGGAATTTCCTGTGCCGGGCCAGTTCTGCAGCAGTTGCAGTTCATTCATTTTATTTGCGGCGACGATGCTGGCCAGGTACTTGTCCCTCATGTAGGCAGTATTGACTGTATTCTCACTCGATGCCTTGATCATGGCAGTCAGGGAGATTGCCAGAATGGCCAGGGCAATCAAAACCTCTAATAATGTGAAACCGTTTTTGTTACAAATTTGATTCACGGAGGATTTCCAGTTTTCCGGTTTTAAGATTACTGATAATAAAGAATAGCCTGTTCCCGGATGCCTGCTTGACGGTCACTTCAAAGGGTGTCGATTCACCGCTGGAATAAAAGACAATCTGTGGGACATTATTGATCGCGGGGGAGGTTTTCGGGTACGATTGGCTGCCTTCAATGTCCAGAACAAGTTCAATATTATCTGGCAGGGTGTGTTTTCCCAGAAGTGAATCAGACGAGGGCTTCCATTTATTCCGGGTATATTGGTAGACCTCATAGCCATCGCTATTGAATAATATGCCCAGTTCCACTGACTGGAATATGGCCTGCTGTTCTGCCAGTTCCATAATGCGTGTCAGCCGGCCTGCTTCCTGCCTCAATTTTTTTTCGGGATTATTCAGGTCAAATTTTACCAGTGCAACACTCAGGACGATACTGATGATAACCAGGGCAACCAGAATTTCTATTAATGTGAATCCATTTTTGTCGGGCGATGGATTTAATCGTCCCATGTCAGTCAGGGATGTAAAATAATGGGCACGATGCCAATCTGATTTCAGTGTTTTATTTCCGGTTCCAGTTTCCAATATCATCATCGCTGGCCGTGCCATCAGGCCCCCATGAGGAAATATCGATTTTGCCATGCGTGCCGGGTGAGAGATACCGGTAAGGATTGCCCCATGGGTCCTTCGGGATACGATCCATATAGCCATCCTTATTCCAGTTTTTTGGTTCCGGTGTCCCGCTGGGTTTTCTGACCAGTGCCTCCAGGCCCTGGTCAGTGCTCGGGTATTGGGAATTATCCAGATGGTAGTAACGCAGTGCAGATTCCAGACTGTTGATCGATATCATGGCCTGGGTTTTTCTGGCTTGTTCGGGTTTGCTCATGATCTTGGGTACAACCAGAACGGCCAGAATGCTGAGGATGACCACAACGACCATGACTTCGATAAGGGTGAATCCCCGAGTTGTCTTGTTAAGGTTGATCATGTTCAAATACCCGTGTTAAGTTTGTATCTTTTTGTTTTTATTAAATTAAAATGCACCATTGAAGTCTATTATTATAGACAATCCGTGTAAATTCGTCTATAACAATTGCCACTATACCAACAATAGATCACATTTATATGGCAAAAATTCATGTAATCAAGCTTAATATTCTGTTTGTTACTTTATTACTACTTTGGTCACAAATTGCCAGTTCAGACTCGGCGATCAAGGTGCCGGACAGTTCAGGGAAAACCTTCACTCTTAATCAGCCTGCCAGAAGAATCATCAGCCTGGCGCCCCACATTACGGAATTGTTATTTGCCGTTGGGGCGGGTCAATGGGTTGCAGGTACAGTGGAATTCAGTGATTTCCCCAAAAAGGCACACCTGATAAAGCGCATTGGAAATCATCAGTCTCAGGATCTGGAGCAGATCCTGTCATTGAACCCGGATTTGATCCTTGCGTGGGACGGGGGTAACTCCGCCGCCAGCATCGATAAATTCAGGGGAATGGGGATACCCGTTTATTTGTCTACGGCAAACAGTTTGAAGGATATTGCTGCATTGTTACGGCGGTTTGCACTTCTGACGGGTGTTGGTGACAGGGGTGAGGAGGTTGCCAGTCATTTTGAAAGGATACTGAATGAATTACGTGTAAAGTATTCGGCACGTCCTGAAGTAAGGGTTTTTTACCAGGTCTGGGACAGGCCTTTAATGACGATTAATGGCAAACACTATATCAGTGATGTTATCAAATTGTGTGGGGGTAAAAATGTTTTTTCCGATGCCCGGGTCTTGTCCCCTGTGGTTGGACGGGAGGCGGTTATCGAAGCCCGGCCTGAAGTTATATTTGTAAATGCCACAGGTAAACAGTCCAGTACATGGTTGCATGACTGGAAAAAATGGCAACAGATCCCGGCTGTCAGAAACAATCAACTGTACGGAATAAAGCCGTACACCATTGCCAGGCCAACACCGAGAATATTGATGGGGGCAAAAAAAGTTTGTCGTATTCTGGAGAAGGTAAGAAAAAACAATCGCGGCAAATTGCCGCGATTGCTGAACCATGCTACTAAAATTGTTTCTCCAGTGAAATGACAAACTCCCTTTCCGGCAGGGGATAGGCATTATAACGTCCTGCTGTAAACGTACTTCTGACACCGTATTCAAAATATTTTTCATTAAAAATATTTTTCACCTGTGCTGCTATTCGCCAATTGTGAAGTTTACCGGTCAGCTTCATGTCTACTGTTTTATATGAAGGGATCTTTGCAAAGGTATTGCTCTGATCATTATCAAAGCGTTTTTCTCCAACATAATTCACGGTGGTGGTTAACAACATATAAGGACGGATATTCCATAACGCCGATAGTGTTGCAGTTTTTGATGGTACCAGTGGTACAGCATTGCCGGTAAATGCCCCACCCCTGAACTGTGAGCGCATCAATGTCACGTTGGCATCCAGCTTCAGGTCAGGTATAAGCTGATACTGTGCAGAAACCTCAATTCCGTAACGGCGGGTCGGATCCAGATTGATATTGCTGAATGTTACCGGATTAAACTGGATCTCGTTTTTAAGACGCATGTAATAAACACCCGATTGTGCGGTCAGTTTGTTTGTCGCGTATTTTACCCCGAACTCAATATTATTGGATGTCTGGGGCTGTAGAAATTTAAATGCCCCGGGAAATGTTGCAAAGGTCTCATCCACAGTTGCGATTCTGAAGGCGCGATTGTATCCGGCATAAATTGTTGTTGCAGCGTTCAGGTCATACGAGACACCGAGTTCCATTCCTTTTTCAGTATCCGAATTGTCGCCGCCGGGTGCTTGTGAATCAAAGGCCGATGCCCCGGGTGCGGTTGCGTCAAAGCGGTCAATGGCGTTGGTTTTAACGTTTTGTACGCGTACGCCAATGTTGTAGCGATAATGTTTCTGTGGTTTCAGAATCTGTTGTGCATACAGTGCAACACTGGTCTGGGTCAGTTTCAGTAAATGGATTGGCTGATTTGTCGTATTAGGGGTTTGTGCCCGGTTGGATTTATACAACGAATCATAAAAATCCAGCCCTGTTGTTAGCGTTCCCGGTACGCCCAGCCAATTGTTCTGCATTTTAATACGTGGTGTCAGTGACCAGTTCGATAACTCTGTATCCACATTTGATGAAAAGAACGCACCACTCAGGAAGGCGGTATCGTTTTTATAGCGATAACCCAGGTCAACCACCAGTTCCGTGTCATCATTCAGGTAGCGGGTTGTACCCAATGTAAAAAAGTAACCCGATCGATCGGCATAATCGTTCAGGCTCGAGCTGCCCCGCCGGTCATTATTGAGTTGGTCCAGGGGAATATTGGGGTCAACCGTCCGTACACCGGGCAGTTGCAGATCCTGCTCATCGACACCGAGCTTTAAAAATATCTCACCTTTTTCCATCATCTGACGCAGATCGGCCTGAAAATTGTTCTGGCGGTAGTTGTTATGTATCCGGTATCCATCCGAGGCCAGTGACTGGGCGGCAAGATTAACTGAAAAATCGCCACTGATATAGTCAATGCCCGCATTGATTTCCCGACTGTTAAAGGAACCACCGGCAATGGCCACCTGTCCCCTCGTACCACTTTTGCCATGTCGTTTGGTGATAATATTGATGGTACCGCCGACTGCACCATCACCATATAATACCGATCCTCCGCCACGAATAATCTCGATGCGTTCGATATTGTGTAGTGGGATAGCGCTCAAATCTACCGCAGACAGGTCGATATCATTCAAGCGGCGGCCGTCCAGCAGGATCAGTGTATTCGATGTCGCCGTGGCGCCAAAGCCGCGGATGTCGATGCTGGCGCGTGCCGCATTATTTCCATACAGGTGACGGGCCCGGATGCCGGCTTGCTGGGACAGTAATTCCTGTATAGTACGTGCGGTGCTTTTTTTGATGTCGTCTGCCGTGATAATTGTTGTGTTCGAGGGCAGGGTACGGGTTTCCTGGTCAATTCGGGATGCGGTAATTATTACCGGCTCCAGCGAGCTTGCAGAATACACGGTGCAGGGCAGGGTAGTGGTTGCCAGAAATAATACTGAATAATGAAGCAGTGGTCTTGTTTTTATATATAAGGTGTTCACGGTTTTTCCTCAACAGCAGAAATGCATAGCAGCATTTGTTATTATCGACTGATCGCGAGGGAGGAATAAGCGTGTGATAGAGAACAGAACCCCGTGTTCACTCATCGCCCGCCGCGACAGATTCTATTGCTTCAGGCCGGTCTCCGGACTCACGAGCGGGGGGTATCCCGACAGGCGCCTTCCCATGCATGCACAGTGGCAGTGGTTCTGTCTTGACTCGTTTACCGTTGCGGGGGCAGTGCCGGGATTGATGCTGAATTGGCTCAGATCGCACCGGCTTCCCGTTTCACCCGTCATGATTGATGGTCATTCAGGGCACCTGGAAACGCGGAACAATCTATAGTGGATGAGACCTGCGTGTCAAGCAGAAAGTTAAAAATTAATTAAAACAGTATGTTATAGATTCAAACCAGGTATGAGACCAGGATTGGATGGTTGATGCATGTTTATATCAAGTAAATGACGGCTTGAGTGAGTGGTAAAAGCTGAATATATGATGATTTAAGAATATTTAGTATCGTTCTGATATTATTGACTAAATGTTATTGAAATTCCGGGGGAAGCAATTTATATGGTTCGTCTTTTTCGTCATTATGTTCCAGGTTCGTTCTTGCTGCTTTTTATTATCGAATCACTCATTTTGTTCTCTGCATTAGGGCTTGGGGTCGAAGTCAGTACATATTTTGGACTGGGGGCAGGTCAGCAATTTGATTTTGAATGGTTGCTTCCCCGATCGATATTATTTACAGCCATTAATATCGGTTGTATGACCTTCGCGGGCTTGTACTGGCGGCATAGAAAAGAGAGCGAATGGCTGGACTTTGGAGTAAGAATCATCGGGAGTCTTGCACTGGGCATGATGTTGCTGGCCCTCAGCTTTTATTCTTACCCGCAAATATCAGTCGATCGATCGTCAATATTTTTTGCAATATGGATATCGCTTGTACTGATTACCCTGGGCAGACTGCTGCATTATGCAATATCCGATCATGAGGCATCGCGACGCAGAATACTGGTCATAGGGACAGGCAGCAAGGCGCAGATGATAGAACAACAAAAAAGAAGGTCTGATTTATATGGAGTGAAGATTGTCGGTTTTCTTCATATCCCTGGAGAAATCAGCAAGGTTTCGAAGGAAAGAATTGTATCTTCAATAAGTTCGTTAAAATCATATGTAGAAGAAAACACGATTGATGAAATCGTGGTTGCCGTTGATGACAGAAGAAAAAGTTTTCCTGTGGATGAAATCCTCGAATGTAAAATGGATGGTTTGATTATATACGAAGCCGGGGACTTTATTGAGAGGCAGGTAAAAAAAATACGCCTGGATACCCTGCATCCCAGCTCAATGATCTTTTCAGACGGTTATTCACGGGCAGTTATGAATACCTTTGGTAAAAGGGTATTTGATGTAGTTGCAAGTGTTGTCATGATGATTTTGTCGTTGCCTGTCATGGCTCTTACCGCCCTGTCTATCTGGCTGGAAGCAGGCTGCAAGGGGTCTATTATATATAAACAGGAGAGGGTAGGGCAGTATGGAAAACCATTCAATTTATTTAAATTTCGCAGTATGAGGGAAGATGCCGAGAAAGAAGGTGTCGCACAATGGGCTAAAGTTGATGATGACAGGATAACGAAGAATGGAAAGATTATTCGTTTATTCAGAATTGATGAATTACCACAGTTATTCAATGTGCT
>DRJK01000063.1 GCA_011052215.1 Gammaproteobacteria bacterium | reverse complement strand
CCCACCAGCACAACGGGTGTAAAGGCCTTGTTCACCGCCCTGGCAAAAAAGGAAACGATCGGGATATTGCCCGACCAGGACCCGGGAGGTGATGGCGGAATTTTTGTGCCGTTTTTCGGCATGCCCGCCAATACAATCAAGCTGGCATCCAGGTTGACACAAAAAACAGGGGCCCCTGTGCTGCTACTCTATGCGGAAAGGCTCACACATGGCCATGGTTATGTGATTCATTTTCATAAACCGGGAAAAGACATCTATTCCACGGATCTGACCGTTTCGGCCACTGCCATGAACCGGTCCGTTGAAGCATGCATACGCGCGTTGCCGTCACAATACCAGTGGTCATATAAACGCTTCAAACGGAGGCCATCCGGTGAGTCTTCCCCGTATGATCTGTCTGAATAAAATAATCCGGTGGCACTGCTGTTATAAATCAGGGCCGGCGGATTGACGGCCTGTAACCCCCTGAATGATTCAATGTGACAATCGAACATCATCAAGATACAAGGTCTGCGATGATGGGAGCGACATGGTAAAAAAGCCTGCGCCCCGGATCTGCTTCATATCCATTTTTCTGTTTCGGGGTGATGAGGCCACTACTTTAAGGTTAATGCTGATTCTGTTCCAGCCTGGCCTCAACAAAAAAGCCTGATTATACCGGTCTTCATACTGCTGCTTTCCTTGCAGATGTTCCAGGTCATGTATTCTGCACACGATTGATGTTGACCTTTTGCCAGGGTAAAAAAAGGAAAATTTCAGGTAACTGTAACCCCTCCAGTCACCGTGAAAATATTTCAGGTCAACACTGGAGAATTTTGCCGTTGAGAAAGTAATCCTCATCGCATCACCGGTTGTACCATCAGGCGACTTTTCTATTACACGCAAGGCTGAGCCTGACCATCTCCCCCCTTCAAAAGGTGACTCGAAATCGGACAGGACGGGAAACCTTTCACTGGAAATGGCATCATCTATCAAAATGACCGCAAGCGGCCAGAATTGAATAAATAATATAATCAGGGCTGTTGCCTGTAAGACCGCCCTCCCTGGCCGGGAAACTTTTTGTGCCCGGGAAGCTATAAAAAGAAGTACCAGGACACTACCCGTCATGTCTCGCAGGACATCATTGATGTCCGGTGTGCGCTGCAAGCCGGACTGCAGCAGCTCAATCAGGGTGCCGGCAACCAGCAGGATAAATAAAATAACCATAACCTGCCTGCCGAATGACTGGCGGCTCACGTATTTCCATTTCAATAATAGCCAGGTCGCAAGGGCGAAATAGAATATATGCCCGGTATTCCAAATCTCCTTGACTGCGCGGGCAGAATAATCATCCGGCCCGCCCCAGAAGAAAAATGGTGTTATTAAAATTAGTGCGGCGAAGGCCAGCCGGAAACGATAGTCAGGTTTACTGTTAATTCCGGATCCGGTTTTCATTATGTTGGTCTGATGCAAGGCTGGTTCAGTCAGGTAAATCCGCAGCATCTAGCCCGCATTTCTCACCACCGTTCGTAGCGAGACGGTTCAAGGGTGCGGCATGATTAACTTTCGCGACCGAGGGCCGCGCAGGCATAGTCGACACTATGTTGAGCAGGCCGACCGAGTGAAAGTCAAGCAGGGCGTGGCGTTGGGTCGTCGCAGTAGAATGGTGATGAGAAATGCGGGCTAACTGCACGGGCTTCTGGCTAGTCTTCATGGTAGGTATAACCGCGCAGCCCGGCCTCAAGCTCGGCAAGGTATATTGAACTGCGCCCTTCATCAAGCCCGGCCCTGTTTATCTTTTCACGGTACTGCGCCAGCATTTGCTGTGGCTCAAAATTAACATAACGCAATACCTCTTCAACTGTATCCCCCTGTTTATCATGTGACAATTGGTGCGTTCCATCATCGTTTATACTGACGTTTACCGAATCGGTATCGCCAAAAAGATTATGCATGTCACCGAGGATTTCCTGGTAGGCACCAACCATAAACAAACCCAGTATGTATGGTTCGTTATCGGACCACTCATGCAATGGCAGGCTGCTTTCCATGCCTTCACTGTCTACATACAGGTCGATACGCCCGTCAGAATCACAAGTCAGATCCTGTATGACGGCCCGCCTGGCGGGTGGCCTGTCGAGTTTATGCAATGGCATGATCGGAAAAACCTGCTGAATGGCCCAGACGTCCGGCATGGACTGAAAGATTGAAAAATTACAAAAATACTTGTCGGCCAGTTTTTTATTCAACTCATCCAGTATTTCCATGTGTGAGTGAACCGAGGGTTTAAGCATGCCTCGCACCCGGTGACTTATTGCTTGGTAATAACTTTCTGCAATTGAACGTTGTTGCAGTGAAAACTCACCCTGGATATATTTTTTTCTTGTTTCCTGAAGATGACCCGTCGCCTGGCGATAGACCTCCAGTAATGAGTGTTCATTAATATCCCGCAGGTTTCCTGCCAGACTATGAAGCAAGACCGGATCATTTTCATGCGGTTGTTGTAATACCCCGTCAGTACTCTTTTCCACATCGATGACATTGGTTATCAACATGGCGTGATGTGCGGTCAGGGCGCGACCTGATTCTGTAATAATATCCGGAAAAGGCAGGCCTTCATGATGGCAGATATCCGCAATGGAGAGGACAACGGTATCTGCATATTCCTGCATATTGTAGTTCATGGAAAAAAAGCTGCGTGATTGCGTTCCTTCATAATCGACACCCAGCCCGCCACCCACATCAATACAATTAATGGTTACGCCAAGATCATGCAGCTCTGCATAATATCGACATGCCTCCTGCATACCGCGCCGGATGTCCTGTATACTGGATATCTGTGAGCCCATGTGAAAATGGAGCAGTTGCATACAATCCAGCATTTCATGATTTTCCAGATGCGCAACCACCTCAAGAACCTGGTTTGGCAATAAACCGAATTTGGATTTTTCGCCTCCCGTGTTCTGCCACTTGCCCTCACCAATTGCTGACAGGCGAACCCGCATACCCAGCACGGGTTGCACACCCAGATCGTTTGACTCCCGGATAACGTGCTCAAGCTCGGATAACTTTTCAATGACGATAACAACGCGATGGCCCAATTGCTGCCCTATCAGGGCCAGGCGTATGTATTCCCTGTCCTTGTAGCCATTACAGACGATAATGGCGCCTTCATGCGACAGGGCCAGTACTGCCATTAATTCGGCCTTGCTCCCCGCTTCCAGCCCCGCACAATCCTGACGGCCGGCCAGTATTTCCTCGATAACACTGCGCTGCTGATTTACCTTGATCGGATAGACTGCCGTATGTGTACCCTGGTAACCCCGGCTACGCATGGCATCTTCGAATGCCTTGCACAATGTCCTGACGCGGTGATGGAGAATGTCGGCAAACCGGACAAGTACTGGCAGAGATAAACCGGCGGCACATATTTCCTGGCTAAGCCTGTACAGGTCAACCCGGTTATCAGGGATAAACGGATCAGGGCAGGCGATGGCATGCCCCTGCTCATTGATGTCAAAGTAGCCTTCACCCCAGCGGGTGATATTATAGGTGTCTCTGGCTTTTTCCCGGTTCCACTCTTGCATGCATTACGCGCCCTTTGCCAATACCGAATTATGAAGGAAATTGTAAAATAACAGAATCTTTTTATCATCTTGCCTGATATTTTGATATTCAGAAATTCTGATACAATGGTTTCTTTATTTCAATCATGCCCGGTACAGCACTATGGCGTTGAGCAGCGACTGGTTTTCCGAGATTTGCCGGGGCAGCGGCACTGCGTTTTCCCTTGAAATAAAGGAAAAACTCCACGAGGAACAATCTCTGTTCCAGAAAATAGAGATCTACGATACGGCCACGTTCGGCAAATTAATGATTATTGACGGATGTACCATGTTGTCTACCCGGGATAATTTTATTTACCACGAAATGATGAGCCACCCGGCCTTATATAGTCATCCGGACCCGCAGCGCATTGTCATCATCGGTGGCGGTGACTGTGGTACGCTGCATGAGGTGCTGAAGCATCCGGGCGTCAACGAGGCCCGGCTCATCGATATCGACGAACGTGTTACACGCCTTTCTGAAATTTACTTCCCCGAGCTGTGTGCCTCCAATCATGACCGGCGCGCCATCATCAGTTTTGAAGATGGCATTCAGTGGATGAAAAACGCAGCACCCGGCAGTGTCGACATTATCATCGTTGACAGCACCGACCCCGTCGGGCCTGCCGAAGGGCTGTTCAGCCGTGATTTTTTCATCGACTGTCTGGGGGCACTTCGGGACAACGGAATTATTGTCCAGCAAAGTGAATCGCCATTTCTCCACATGGATATTATCAAAAACATGCATCATGCCATGCGAGATGCCGGTTTCAATCACGTCAAAACCCTGAACTTCCCACAGTGCATCTATCCCTCCGGCTGGTGGAGCTGCACGATGGCCAGCCGGACCAACAGGCTCGACGATGTCAGAATAAAAGACATCAATTCACGCCCTTTTGAAACACAGTATTACAATGCGGACATTCACCGGGCGGCACTGGCACTGCCTGAATTCATGAATCACGAACTCCGCTTCGGCCAGGCTCCGGATTGACTACCCCTTCACCTGCAAACGCTCCAGTCTTAACCTTTCCCTGTCATCAAACAACCTGCGCGAACCAAACCAGACTGCGGCAAAGGTGCCAAACCCCGTTCCGGCTGTGATCAGAAACATAATCAGAATCTGGTATTTCACCGCCTCCATCGGCGGGCTGCCTGCCAGGATCTGCCCGGTCATCATGCCGGGCAGGCTGACAATCCCGGCGGCCGCCATGGCGTTGATCATCGGCATCATGCCCGTGCGAATACTGTCATGCCTGATGTCAGCGATCGCGCCACTCCACGTCCAGCCGAGCATCAGGCGCGCCTCGATGATTGAGCGCTGCTGCCATGCAGTATGGTTTAACCTGTCCAGCCCAAGCGAGATGCCGGTCATGGTATTGCCGAGCATCATGCCGAGCAACGGAATTGAGTACTGCGGTGTATACCAGGGGTCTACCCTGACGATAACAAACAGGGCAATCAGTGTGATGAAAAAAGATGATACAAACATGGCCATGGTTCCAAGGCCAAAACCCCACCAGCCCTTTAGTCTGTATTTCTGACGTGCCATCACCTCACGACCGGCCATCAGCAGCATCACCATCGACAGCAATGTTATCCAGCCCAGGTGTACGGCAGCAAAAATGACTTTTAATATCATGCCAATCAATAAAAGTTGCAAGACAGTGCGAACCCCGGCAATGACAATCTGCCTCTCCACGCCAAGACGTGCCTTGTATGACAGCAGCGCAAGCAGCAGTACCAGAATCGATGCAATCCCCAGATCCAGGGCAGACAGGGCAATCAGGTTCATACTGTTGTCTCCACCAGCGAACAATTCCTGATATGCCAGCCACGTTTTGCTATCCGTTTCATTTGGGCATCATCATGCGTTACCCATATAACGGATACGTTTTTTTGTTGCCGAAGTTCGCCGACAATTTCTTCGATGACTTGTGTAAATATCTTATCCAGGTTGGCAGTCGGTTCATCCAGCAATAAAACAGACGGGTTTGCAGACAATGCCCTTAACAAGGCCAGGCGTTGTTTTTCGCCTGTTGATAAACGCAATATCTCCCAGTCCATCACGGCTTCACTAAAACCCAGACGCGCCAGCAAATCAGTGTCACAATTGGTAAAATGCTCACCAACTTTTTCATTCCACCAGCAGCTTTCCGCAGGCAATAAGGCAACCCTGGCACGCCATTCATGTGCCAGCATATGCCTGCGGGATTCCCCGTCCAGCTCGATCATACCTTCATGCAGATCAAGATCTGCGATGGCACGAAGTAATCTGGTTTTACCACTACCCGATGGGCCAAACAGAAACACACACTCTCCCGGTTGCAACCCGGTACTCCATGCAGCAAGATCAAGCACCTGTAGATTCTCTATGTTCAGTCTGTTCATGGCGGCCATGATAACAAACGCCGTTGCACGTTGTTTGTAATATTTAAGGAACCAGGGACTAACAAATTAATGGCCAACCCCGATACATGTGTCAAGGTGGTCTTTTGACCTTCCTCGTACCTGGCCCCGGCTCCCTTTATTCACCGCGACTACGTCACAAAAAAAAAGGACGCCTTCCGGCGCCCTTCCTTCAAACCAGTAAATATTGGTTCACTTGGTAGTGGAAACAAACTCCGGATAGGCCTCCATACCACATTCGCCAATATCCAGCCCTTCGTATTCCTCTTCCTCACTGACCCGAATGCCCATGATCATCTTGATCACGAACCAGGTAGCGAAGCTGACTGCAAATACCCAGATCAGGATAGTCAGCAGACCGACAAACTGTCCGGTGAATGTTGCACCTGTATTAGTCAACGGCACTGCCATCAGACCCCACATACCGACAACTCCATGGACGGAAATTGCCCCGACCGGGTCATCAATCTTGAGCTTCTTGTCCAGAGTGATGATGGCGAAGACGACCAGGATACCGCCAGCGGCACCGATCAGGGTGGCCTGTAAAGCAGAAGGTGTAGAAGGCTCGGCAGTGATTGCAACCAGGCCTGCCAATGCCCCGTTCAGGGCCATGGTCAAATCAGCCTTGCCAAACAGGATGCGCGCCACAATCAGGGCCGCAATCACGCCCCCTGCAGCTGCCGCATTGGTGTTCAGAAATACCATCGCAACCGAATTGGCATTGGCGATATCGCCCAACTTCAGCACCGAGCCACCGTTGAAACCGAACCAGCCCATCCACAGGATGAATGTACCCAATGTTGCCATCGGCAGGTTTGCACCCGGAATGGCGTTGACCTTGCCATCCTTGGTGTATTTACCTTTACGTGCCCCGAGTAAGAGAACACCTGCCAGGGCCGCAGAAGCACCGGCCAGATGAACGATACCCGAACCGGCGAAATCAGAGAACCCGTAGTCATCACCCAGACTGAACATACCGAATACCGACTTGCCGCCCCATGTCCAGGAGCCTTCCATCGGATAAATAACCGCTGTCATAACTACCGCAAATACCATGAAGGCCCACAGCTTCATACGCTCTGCCACGGCACCGGACACGATTGACATGGCCGTTGCAACGAACACAACCTGGAAGAAGAAGTCTGCCGCATTTGAATAGACAGAACCACCATCAAACTTGGCATCGGCAGATTCTTTCAGTACTGCTGCCACCACGCCATCGGCACTGCCCGCACCATCCAGAACGATGTCTTTCAGAAAGACACCACCGTCATACATAATGTCATAACCGATGACCATATAAGCCGTACAGGCTATTGCGTACAATACGACGTTCTTGGTGAGTATCTCCGTCGTATTTTTTGAACGGACAAGGCCGGCTTCGAGCATCGCAAAGCCTGCCGCCATCCACATTACCAGGGCGCCCATTACCAGAAAGTAAAAGGTGTCCATGGCATATTGTAATTGAAAAATATTATTTTCCATCCTGCTATACCTCTTTTTTTTATAGCGCGTCTTTACCCGACTCGCCTGTACGAATACGAATGGCTTGTTGTAAATCGTATACAAAGATCTTGCCGTCACCGATCTTGCCGGTATGGGCGGACTTTGTAATAGCCTCAATCACCTGATCCAGCAATTCTGAAGAAACTGCTGCCTCGATTTTTACCTTGGGCAGGAAATCAACAACATATTCTGCGCCTCTATATAGTTCCGTATGACCCTTCTGACGACCGAAACCCTTTACCTCAGTTACAGTAATGCCCTGTACACCGATTTCGGAAAGAGCTTCGCGCACATCATCAAGTTTGAACGGTTTGATAATTGCGGAAACTAACTTCATTTTGGTTTTCTCCTGGATCACCCGCGGCGATTGGCCGCCTGATATTGCTAACACATGTGCCAATCCGAAGACCCCTTGTTTCCGGAAAACCCTGAAGATCAAACTGCTGTCTTTCCGGGCATGGTCATGCGACCTGATTTATTTATCTAACCCCTGTCCTTTTGCACGAGCCATGCCAGCATTGATAATTGCAATAAATTCATGAAGATAAGATTAATTTTGATGAAAAAATGACCTTATGTGCACTATTATAGTGCGCACTTATATAAAAACGCGCATTATTGGTGCGTTAATGATGGGTGTCATCCTGCCTGACTTCGCATAGAATAATGACTGATTATCCAACATTCGAAATTGCTGAATATGAACCCTGAAATACTTGACGAACTGTCGCAAAAACTGGCATCTGCCCTTCCCGATGGCGTAACCGCATTGCAGGAAGATATGGAAAAAAATATCCGTGCGGCACTGGGCGGTATTATGCAGAAAATGAACCTGGTCAGCCGGGAGGAATTTGATATCCAGCAAAAGGTGCTGGCACGTACACGTGAAAAACTGGCGTCCCTTGAAAAACAACTGACCGCGCTGGAAAAAACCATCAAATAAAGATTACAATCAAACCCGCCGGGGCCATAGATGGCCTGATTATTGAAGGAAGGGAAACCCATGGCTCTAGCCCAGATATTCAGTCGCGCCCAGGAGGGTGCCAAATCCACCCTGATCAGCGTTGAGGTTCTTATCACCAATGGTCTGCCGGGACTATCCATCGTCGGTCTACCTGAAACTACCGTCAGGGAAAGCAAGGATCGTGTCCGCGGCGCGCTGATTAACAGCCGGTTTAAATTCCCGACCAGACGCATCACGATCAACCTGGCCCCGGCCGACCTGCCCAAGGAGGGTGGCAGGTTTGACCTGCCCATCGCCATGGGAATATTGGCGGCTTCTTCACAAATCCCTGCTGGCAGGCTGTGCGAATATGAATTTATCGGCGAACTCGCACTCAGCGGTGAACTGCGGCCTATTCGCGGAATATTACCTGCCAGCATGGCCTGCAAAAATACCGGCAGGGCCATTGTCTGTGCCGAACAGAATGCATCCGAGGCGGCCCTTGTCAGCGATACCCGCGTGCTGGCTGCCAGGAACCTGCTCGAGATTTGCAACCACCTTACAGGGAAAAACGAACTGCCCGAAGGCCAGCCGCCACAATGGCAACGCACCTCGACAATCATGCCGAACATGTCGGAGGTGACAGGACAACACCACGCCAAACGGGCGCTGGAAATAGCCGCCGCAGGTGGGCATAGCCTGCTGATGGTAGGCCCGCCCGGCACGGGAAAAACCATGTTATCAAGTCGCCTGCCCGGCATACTGCCAGCCATGACCGATGAAGAGGCCCTGGAATCTGCTTCAATCGCGTCGATCAGCGGACAGGGTTTGCAGTCGGAATGCTGGAAGAAAAGGCCCTTCAGGTCACCGCACCATACGGCATCCGGGGTGGCGCTGGTCGGTGGAGGCAGCAACCCACGCCCCGGTGAAATCTCGTTGGCACACAATGGCATCATGTTTCTGGATGAATTACCCGAATTCAATCGCAAGGTTCTGGAGGTGCTGCGTGAGCCACTGGAGTCGGGTCGCATTGTCATTTCACGTGCCGCCCGGCAGGCAGAGTTTCCTGCCCGCTTTCAGCTGGTTGCCGCCATGAATCCCTGTCCATGCGGCTACCTGGGTGATCCCGATGGTCGATGTCGTTGTACTGCGGACCAGGTCCTGCGCTATCGACAGAAAATATCCGGGCCTCTGATGGACAGGATAGACATGCACCTGCAGGTTCCAGCGATACCTGTCAGGGAAATCAGGGATAATGCTGGTAAAAAACAGGAAGACAGCGCTGAAATACGCAAACGTGTTGAATCGGCAAGAAAGATACAATTTAATCGAAACGGCTGTATCAATGCACATTTCGACAACAGCATGATAGACAAATCCTGCCGGTTGACCGTTGCAGACACTGATTTACTGGAGAGCGCGATGACAAAGCTCGGACTCAGCATGCGGGCGCACCAGAAAATCCTTAAATTGTCCCGCACGATTGCTGACCTCGACGGACAGAAAGACATCCGTTCAAAACACCTGACCGAGGCACTCTCATATCGCTGCCTGGACAGGGGGCAACCCTAGTGTCCAGCAAGCTTGCTGAAAGAAGTTTCCGGTATCAGTCCAGGTCCGGGCCGACCATGAAATCAAGAACCTCGAATCCATGGTCCTCAAGTAAAGCGGCTATATCTTCCCATTCATAATCCGGGGACTCTTCTTCGACACTGCCGATCAGGGAAGTTGCATGTCTTACTGCATCCCTTTTATCAAAATCGTCCGGGATGCGGACAATTTTCATTGCGGCAATACTTTTTGCCGGCAGCAGCATTAATCTTGCAGTCATGAATTACCCTTCACTTTACTGACCTAACATACTATCAGCACCATAACATCGAAAAGTTATTTAAGAAAGGGTTTAACGTAGGCCCGATAGTATCGGTAGGCCAGGCTCCTGGCGGTTTTCTTATCGGCGCTGTTAAGCTTGGCCTCGACTTTTTCCTTGTAGATTGATGCCAGCTCACTGCCTTGTTCGGTCGCCAGTGATAACCATGCATAACTCTCGGCATAGTCCTGCTTCACACCACCTTCACCATTGTAGTAGATGATGCCAAGGTTATACTGGGCGTCCCGCATACCTTGCTTGGCTGCTTTTTTATAAAACCCGGCGGCCTTGACCAGATCTTTTTTTACACCACGGCCAAGATCATACAGAATACCCAGATTGAGCTGCCCTTTTTTGTTTCCTTTTGCGGCCGCTTTTTCATACCACCTGGCTGCCTCAGCGTAATTCCGTTTTACACCTATACCCTGATTGTAGATCACACCCAGATTCAGTTGCGCAGAAACGTGCCCCTGTTCCGCCGCCATTTTATACCACTTGAACGCCTTTTCCTTGTTACTGGTAGCGCCTTTGTTGGCTACTTCAAAATAAATTTCCCCCTTATCCATTTTCGGGTATTCATTCGGTAAATCCTTGTCGGTGGAAAACAGGACCCCAAGGTTATACTGGGCCGTTTCATCTCCGCCTTCTGCGGCCTTGACGAACCAGTAAATGGCCTCTGCCTTATCCCGTGGTATTCCTTTTCCCGTATACAACATGACCGCCAGGTTGTACTGTGAGTCTAAATGGCCCTTCATGGCGGCCTTCTTGAATTCCTTGTAGGCCACCTTGTACTGACCCTTTTGGTAGGCCTCCATGGCCTTGCCCGGGTCGGCATGGACCAGGCCCGTGACAAGCAGAACCAGCAGCAGACTTAAGGCGCGATAGCTAATAGACATTGTGATACTCAACCGTGATGAATGAAAAATACATTACCCGATTTATCGGCACAACGTCGCATACATTAAGGAGCCTCTGATTAATTCTGGACGAAACAGATTCATGAATTGATCAGAGGTTCCCTAAATAGTCAGCCGGCAAAATTATGCATTTTATCCATATGATAAATCTGTTAAAACCTGTTTTAATATGCCTTATCCCGAATAACAGTGGTGTTTTTGTTAACTAAAATACTATATCCATAATATTAATACTGGAAATAATAAATTTTATTTGCTATAAATAACAAATAGTTATATATTTTTACTGGGCCTTGAACAGTAAATTTGGCCAAAACGGCAATACCGTTTAGAATAACAGGTGTAAAGGTCCCAAAAACTATATTCAGGTGCAGTGATGGAAAGAAGATACAGCTCTCGCAAACCCGCTACAGTCCATGTGTATGTTGCATTCCCTGGTTCAGGTGCAAAAAAATACAAGACCATGAATTTAAGTGCCCACGGTATCCTGGTTAAAACCGGTAAACGCCAGGCCAGGCCAGGTGCTATTGCATCACTGATCTTTGTCATTCGTCATGGTAATGTTGTTCGCCTGCACCGACGCAAGGCAACGGTTGCCCATGTTACCAATACGTCTACAGGTATGATGCTTCACCATCAAGCGCAAAGTAAGATCGCCTGATTGTAAAATAATAATTAACGTTCTCGTTGTTATGTATAGTCGTTGCTAACATATCGGTCAGCTCAAGCCTTTCAGACCCCTCCCTGCCACTTCAAACCATCAGTCGACCTGATCCTGGGCCGTGAATTGTATATTTTATTTTTTCAACTATATTAACGATATAGTTAAGTAGATTATTTAACCACATTAAGTGAAATTGAATGACAATGTATCCATCAAGCCGCCCCGGTAACAACTTATTGCAGATTGTGGTCAGATCAGTTCTGATTCTGCTTGTTTACAGCCCGCTACAGAATGCATCTGCCGCGGATGACCTGGTGAACAGATGGTACATGCAGCCTACCCTGAAGGTGAGTGCAGAAGATGATCCACTTCGACTTCTTAATCACAAACGTATCAGGATTGGCCAGACCCTGAGCAAAAAAATAGACCTCGAAATCACACTTCTGTCTGACAATAATGAAACCGGAAACAATAATCGTGGAATACTTGTCGATGGGCGCTATTACATAAAACAGTCAGGCTCTCTGGATCCGTACATAGCTGGCGGTTTTGCCAAGCTGAAGGGCAATAACCTTGACAGATCATACGATGAACCCTCGACCAATATCGGTCTGGGTCTGGTACATACATTAAAAGGAAATGGTGCCCGGATTCAGGCTGATTTTCGTTATTTTATGGATGACAACCGATTCACTCCCTTACGCAAGGCCTACTCAAACGACTGGACCATGAGCCTGGGGATAACCATTCCCCTTTCAAGTGGACTGTTCAAGTAAAGAAACCCGATCTACAAAGCCGAATCTTTCAGACTGTCCATTCCTGACCACTGTATAAATATCTGGATGGGGTGATATGTTCATCATATACTAAGGAACCTCTGATCAATTCATGGAGTGATTGTAAGTGATAAACAAGACTGCCGCTTTATTCTGCACTGTTTTTCTTTTCCCGGTAATTGCCTGTGCTGAAACTGTTTATGTCACCGACCTGTTAAGGCTTAATCTATATGAGGCCCCCCGGTCGCAGGGTAAAATTATTAAAACCATTACCAGTGGGGATGCCCTTCAGGTACTGGAAAGACAGCCGAACTACGCCAAAATCAAGACGACAGATGGAACAACAGGGTGGACAAAATCTGCATACCTGGTGCCTGATAAACCACCGAGATTGATCGTTTCACAAATAGAGCAACAGCTGGTTTCTTTAAAAAAACAAACGGCAAACGCTATAAAAGAAATGAAAACCGCAATGGAAAATGCAGAAAAGTACCAGCAAATACTGCACTCTTCAGAGAGCAACTCAAAATCACAGAATGCACAACTGCAAAAACTCAGGAAACAGAATAATGAGTATGTGAAATCGATGAAGACTTATGGTGCAAGCATCCCGCTCAATGTATACCTGTTGTCACTCTTGCTGATGCTGACTATCGGCATTGCATCGGGTTGGTATTATGTTGATTACAGAATTCGTAAACGTCATGGAGGCTTCCGGCCTTATTAAACCTGTTATGACAAAATTATAGTTTAATCACAGGCAAAATAGACTATAATTAAAATACAATTTAATTGCTATAAGTTACACAATGTAACCATGTCTAAAATCACTATTACCAATAATCAAGATGAGATAAAGGAAATGACTCTGTCGGAGGGTACCGTAACAATCGGCCGGGACAAGGACAATGATATTCAGATTGATGATCCCTCGGTAAGTTCACATCACTCAAAACTGGTCTCATTCTTCAAGCCTACCTATATCCAGGATCTGCGCAGCACCAATGGCACGTATGTCAATGGCAGTAGAATTATGGAGCACACACTTGAAAATGGAGACATTATCTCAATCGGCCACCATTGTATTTTTTTTGACAGTGAAAATAACGAGGTCCAAAGCTACGAACCTGAAAGAACCCAGGAGATGAGTAAACTCGATATCAGCCTGATACTCAAATTAAAAAAAACCATCACATCACAGGAATGACAGCCCGGTCAGTTACAGTGCCGATAAAATCATCAAGTATATTTTCCCCGTTATAAAAATAAATGTCATCCCAACTGAACGAAGAACAAAGATCAGCAATCCATCATATTGACACACCTCTGCTCGTACTTGCGGGGGCGGGCAGTGGAAAAACTCGCGTTATTACCTATAAAATTGCCCATCTGGTCAAAAACAGGGTATTACTTCCCGAACATATAACAGCCGTAACATTCACCAACAAGGCCTCACGTGAAATGAAACAGCGCGTGGATAAACTGCTGCGCGGTATCGATACAAAAGGTCTGCATATTTCAACCTTTCATACCCTTGGCCTCAGGATCATAAGGCGCGAAAAAAGCAGGCTTGGTTTACGTAGCGGCTTCACCATCTATGACCAGCAAGACACGCTTTCACTTATACGTGAATTACTGCGCAAGGATTTTGGAGGCAAAACTGATCTTGAAGATTATATCCGCTGGAAAATATCAGGCTGGAAAAACTCATCACTTACGGCAGAGCAGGTAATCAATAATTCTACCGACACAAAGGAATATACCGCAGCGCAGATATTTCTTAAATATGATCAATGCCTCAGAACATATAATGCCGTAGACTTTGATGACCTGATCTCACTGCCTGCCCAACTGTTTTCGCGCGATGAACAGACATTATCTGGATGGCAACAACGAATCAGGTATCTATTGATAGATGAATACCAGGACACCAATACCGCACAGTACCAGCTAATCAAGTTGCTTCTTGGAGACAGAAAAGGATTAACGGTTGTCGGTGATGACGACCAGTCTGTTTATGGCTGGCGTGGGGCACAACCTGAAAACATCGACCTTCTACTTGAGGATTTCCCCGACCTCAGGGTTATAAAACTCGAACAGAATTATCGTTCTGCCACTAACATACTTCACATCGCCAATACCCTTATTGCCAATAATCCGCACAAGTTTGAAAAACGTCTATGGAGTTCCATTGATCGTGGTGAAAAAATCAGGGTACTGGGCTCACGAAATGCAGACCATGAGGCACAAAAAGTGGTTTCCAGAATCCTTCATCATCGATTCAGAACCAACCTGCCCTATTCCGATTATGCAATTTTATACAGGGGTAATCACCAGTCACGCCCCTTTGAAAGAGTGCTTATGGAACACCAGATTCCATACAAGCTAAGCGGTGGTACTTCTTTTTTCGAGCGGGGTGAAGTCAAGGATATTATGGCCTATCTTAACTTGCTGGTTAATCCTGATAATGACACGGCCTTTCTGCGTGTAATCAATACCCCCAGAAGGGGCCTGGGCCCTGGCGCCATGGAAAAGTTGACCGGTTTCGCTACAGAACGTGGTGTCAGTCTTTTTTCAGGATGTTATGAATCCGATATCCGCGATCACCTCGGCAAAAAGGCCTGTATCGGTCTGAGTAATTTTTGTGACTGGATAAACAGTATCTCGGAACGGGTCAGTCGTGGCGACTCAATGGCCGCCATCAGGGAAATGATAAACGACATTCAATATCGTCAATGGCTGGACCGCCAATACCCGGACCCGAACATTGCAGAAAGTCGCTGGCGCAATATAGAGGAGCTACTGGACTGGCTGGAGAGACTGGATAGAAAGAACCGGCAAAACAGCCTGGCACAACAACTTAACCATATAACACTGATGGATATACTGGACAGACAAACAGAAGATGATAACAGCAATGCGGTCAACCTGATGACATTGCATGCCGCCAAGGGACTGGAATTTAATCATGTTTATATGGTCGGCATGGAAGAGGAATTGTTACCCCACCGAAACAGTATACCGGACAGCCTGGAAGAGGAGAGAAGGCTCGCCTATGTTGGTATCACCCGGGCCCGCAAAAGTCTGACATTTACACATGCTGCTACAAGGAGGCGTTATGGCGAACTGCTGGCTTGCGAGCCCAGCCGTTTCCTTGAAGAACTGCCAAATGATTACCTGGAACGGGAAGGTGAACAGCAAGAGTCCGCAGAGGAGAAAAAAGAAAGGGGCAATGCACATCTGGCCAACTTAAGGAGCATACTAACAGAATAGCTTTATATATTAACTTGGTAAACTGGCTGTTCACAAAAGATGAGGCGACAGACATGACACATTACTGCGGAATTGATTTACATTCAAACAATCACGTTGTGGCGTTAGGTGAATAGACAAAGGAGGGTGACAATGAGCAAACTATTTAATTGTGCAATGACATTGGCAATAGCCCTTAACTTTGATGGAGCGGGATTATAGTTAAATGTCGAATGAATTATTACCACCCCCTAGAAGGATTCCGATCAATCTAGCAGCGAAGTGTCTTTTCGCGGGGATCAGATACCAAATAAGTTTCCTGATTCTTGGGTTTGCAACAGTCTTTTTTCTGGTTTTTGCATTTGATTATTCATCCATCCTTTTTTCTGTAAGTGAGATAAAAACAACAAACGGCACTTTGACACACAAAGAAAAGACAATATTTAACACCGGAACGTTCAACGCTGGAAGTGGACTGCCAACTCGCAAAGGGGAGGATATTTACAAATACCTGTACAGATACAGTGTCGCTGGCAAATCGTACAAGGCCAGTTCGTACCGTATCAATATGTCGATTGATAAAAAAATTCCGCTGGTTGTCGAATACCTTACAAACACTCCATCCATTTCCCGGATACAGGGTATGTCACCCGGAATCCATCTGAGTGGGGGATTGACATCTTTTGCATTTGTCATAGCAATCATCCTTATCGCATTCTCGACTGTGTACTCAATGACATACAAACGGGTTCGCTTGAATCGGTTGTTAAAGGACGGGCTGACGGCAATAGGAACGGTGAAAACCAAAAAGCTGTTGGCGCAAAGCTCTGGAAGAAAATGGTATGAAGTTGTGTATGAGTTTATTGTTGATGGACGATGCTATCAGATAAAGGACAGACCATATTATACAGAACGAATTGAAACAGGAGAGCAACGAACACTTCTCTATGATCAAAAAAAGCCACATAAAGCAGCCTTGATAGATAACCTTCCTTTCTCCATCGTCCTTGATGAGTCAGGACAAATCAGGCCAGGGCGCCTTCTTTCAACTGTCACTGTTTCGCTAATACCAATAGCATCAACAATACTCATGGTCATCTCAATATATTTTGAGTTCTTCAGATGAAAGATATGCACAAATTAACACCTAATAAACGTTATACGCAAAAGATTGCAAAAGGCACACAATGTGCTAATCATAAGGTATGAATTATTATGTTTGGAATCCTGAAAAAAAACGAAGAACTAATAAAAGAGCGTGGTATCTCTTTCGAGAAAGTCATACAACATATTTAAAATGAACGAGTTTTAGATGTAATTAAACACCAAAATATATCTGAATATCCAAACCAACGTATGTTTATACTTGAAATTGATAACTGCGCCTACCTAGTTCCCTTTGTTGAAAATAACTCTGAAATCTTTCTAAAAACTATTATTCCAAGCAGAAAAGCAACGAAAAGTACCATGAGGTGAAATTATGACAATTAAACTAAATAAAGAAGAGAAAGAAATACTCGACTCTTATGAAAATGATGAATGGGTATCCGTTTCAACCGAACTGGATATTGCTAAATATAAAGCTGCGGCTAAAAATATATTCAAAAAAGACAAGTGAGTGAACATTCGTATTTCAAAAGCGGATCTGGATCTGCTACAAAAAAAAGCACTAATCGAAGGCCTGCCTTATCAAACACTAATGTCTAGTGTTTTACATAAATATGTAACAGGTCGCCTAAAAGACAAAAACGTATAACAAATAAGGATAAGTCGCGCGATGGTTGGTTGCTGGACTACTAGACAGACTCCTGGGGGCTGTTCTATTTTCAATAACAGACATATTGTCACCATTTATATTTATGTGGTAACAATATGTCTGCTTGGTGGGAAAATTAAGTTTCAGTAACTGATTTATTCCGAACGAACCATCTGGAAAATATCATAAAGGTGAACGGGCAGCTTTACTATCATAGAATTCATTAACCAAAGGATATGCAGGAGGCGGACTCATCCTATGCAGGACTCCTTGAATCGGACTCCGGCACTAAAATAAGTAACGGAACCCTGAAACGCAGCCCTTTTTTCTGTTCAAGAAATAACTTACAAGCCGCTGTTTGTCATCATAACCTTGATGGCAGATACGATTTCCACATCGCTAAAATCTCCACCTGCGCGTGGCGGCATAATGCCCTTGCCTTTTACCACTGATGCCAGCAATGCATCCATACCTGCACTGGCGCGGTCTTCCCAGTCACGCTTGCTGCCAATTTTTGGCGCCCCTGCGACACCGGAATGGTGGCATCCGCCACATGAGGCCGTAATAATCTCTTTACCTGAGCGCGCTTCTTTTGCCGTGACTGGTTTTGCAATTACGCCTGCTACTGCCACCTTGCCCACTGGCTGGATTCGTTCCTGAACGGCCGCCCGTGTGTCTTCGGTTCCGGGTTGTCTGGCGGTTGTGGATGTGTCAGCGACATACTGTGCAATAAAGAAGGCTGCGACACCGATCAGCGCTATCGCTAGCGTAACAATTATCATTGACTTGATTACTCGTTGGTCCTGCTCGATCACATCTGGTCTCCTGTAACTTGGTAACAATATTGCCAAATGCTTCCGCAAGACAAACCATGGATAATCCAGGCAATAGAACATTCGGCTGTCAATAGCAGGCGGGAGTATACTGTTAATATGGCCTTTGTTCCAGCGCCCTGTCCATGTCGATAATTGCGGGGTCCGTTAGCTTGTCGGCGCCCATGGCAAGGATAGACCACACGATATGATGGGGAATTAATCCCTGGCATTCATAATGACCCTTATATATACAGTAGAATAATAAATTATTAACATATTGATAAATATAATAAATAATATATTACGACTTTAATAATATGGAATAATGTTTGACAATATCAAATATTGGGATTACATTCCCAATTATGGGTAAACCTGTTCAACAAGCCCTTTCCCGGGCCATTCTCAGACTTTTGCCTCCACTGGTAAGAATTCTGTTACGTAACGGGGTCGCATTTGGAACCTTTTCCGACCTGGCCAAAAAGGTTTATACCGACGTGGCCTTTGATGAATTCAAACTGGCAGGGAAAAAACAAACCCTGTCGCGCGTATCGATTCTGACCGGACTGACGCGCAAGGAGGTCAAACGCCTGCATGAATTATCAGAACCCGGGGCACTGGTTGAGGAGAAACGTTACAACAGGGCAATTCGCGTCATCAGTGGCTGGTTGAATGACGAACGTTTCTGCTCGGATGACTCTGTTCCATTACCGCTGCCGATCGATGGTGTCGAGCACTCGTTTTCAGAGCTGGTCAGGTCCTACAGTGGTGATGTCCCTGTTCAGGCGATGTTGAATGAATTGATCTCTGCATGCAGCGTCGAGCAGCGTGATAATACCGTCTACCTGATACGCCATGCCTACGTACCCGCCAATGATCCGGTTGAAAATATCCACATACTGGGCTCGGATGTAGAGGAGCTTATTGCCACCATAGATCATAACCTGACCCATACCGACAAGGATTTACGCTTCCAGCGGAAGGTCAGTAATCAACAGATTTCCACAGAGACACTCAAGATGTTCAAGCAGCTCTCGGCCAGAGAGGCGCAGATTTTTCTGGAACGCCTGGATAACTGGCTATCGGAACATGAAATTGAACCTGACTCCACAAAGAAAACAAAACCGGCCAGGGTTAGTGTGGGTATTTACTACTATGAAGACCGTGACCCGGAGTAAAGCCATGAATACAATCATTAACAGAGTTATTTTCCTGATCATCACCGCGGTGATGACCGTATCCTGTGGTGGCGGTGGTGGAGGTGGAACACAAACTGCCGGCATAGGTGGCACAGGGGTTACCTCAGGCGGAACAGTCACCGGCTTCGGCAGCATCTTTGTCAATGGCATAGAATATAATACTTCCGCGGCGACAATCACCATCGATAAAATAAT
>DRJK01000062.1 GCA_011052215.1 Gammaproteobacteria bacterium | reverse complement strand
GTTGTATACTATAGATATTGATTTACCTAAATATCAGTTCACTAAGATGCTATAAAAATATTTTATAATAAAAATGAATTCATCTTAATATTACTGCCAACTTATGCTTCCAGTTTTATAGTCTCTGCCATTTTATGCATCCATCCTTAGAAACATTTTCAAAAATATATGGCTAATCTAGCTAGTTACTGCCACTTTATGCTTCCACTTTACTGCCATTTTATGGTCCGTCTCACATGTGCATGAAAGCATAGTTTGGCCACTTTTGTAACCATAAGATAGCCGACAAACTAAGCTATTGAAATTAATTAACAATATACAATAATTTTTTATCTTTATGCATAATATCAGAATTTCAGTCAATGTTTTAACGTAATATCCCTCTGCTCCAATCCTTTGGTGCTCCATTAATTTCTGAACTCTTTAGTTTATTTTCATTTGTCGGGATACTCGTTTTTTTGCACCCGTAACATTAATTCGCATTTGAATAAGTTGCTGGCTGACACCGTACAATGTAACAGCATCAGGCATTGAGACTCTTTTTTTGACTAAATGCAGTGCTGCTTCCTCTGAGCTTGGTCGCTAGCTGCAAATCGTTTTATATACAATAGCAGCGCTTTCATCAATCGTATCCTCCCCATTTTAGTGCCAATCAATATTAAAGTTTTCCAACGGTGTCGGTAGGTGTCTACATAACTAAGAGCTTACGTTCACTAGCTGGCGTGGTATTCATGGCCAATCTATACGTGATTTTTAAAAAATATTCATAATACATCTTGCATAAAATTATGTAACCTGCTGTTACTTATAGTATAATTTAGATAATATATGCGGTCATAATGTGGTTTAAAGATGGTAAAAGGCTGGTCGATATAATTATAAACCGCTATACTAGTATTCGGAGCCATGATCAATATGCATAACCTGGCCATTACAAGCAATATCAGTCAAAGTGAATACTTGCCGTTTCGAAATAGCAAAGGCGAGCTTAACTATCGTGAGATAGTGAACTTTCTCGACCTGGATAAAAATGCTGTTTCAAAAATTGCCGGTGTCAGTAAAAAATCGGTACGTTATGACCACAAGATCCCGAGAGAAGTCAGAGAGCACCTGAACCAGATATCCAATATCTGTCAATTAGTTGCAGAATTTTTTGATGGTGATCCTGAGAAAACATCTTTGTGGTTTAGCACCCCCAACCCCGTGCTAGGTGACCTATCTCCCCGCGACATGCTTCGCTTTGGGCGCTATAAAAAGCTGTTGAAGTTTATCGTTAACGCCCGTGAGGAAGCCGGTAGTGGGAAAGAAACATCGGCATAATCCGACAATTCCTTCGAGGCGGATTCAAGGCAGAAGATCCTCGGCAAAAAAGCCACCCGAAATTAAATACGTTCTTGACCCATTCACGGATGTCGATCTACGCACCTGGAAGAAAACCGACGCTAGCCTTACTGAATACCAAATTCGATTTTTTTATCATTTAGAAGCCCGACGGGCGACCAGACGGCAGGAAATTCTTGAGGCATTACAAAATGTTACTTCCGTTGAACAGGATATAAGTCAGTGGGTTCGTTTAGTTTCTTATAAATATTCATTAAACCCGCTCTCATCCAGGGGCAGCCTGAATCTATATGGTGGTCGTTTTAATTTCGGACGAGACCTCGTTTGTGCCAGCTTGATGCATTTTAATGCCCTGTATCTTGCCAGCGATAAGGAAACGGCCTATAACGAGCGTGTTGGTATTAAGAGTACAGGAAAGCTAGATCGATTTGATTTAGCTCTACAAAAAGAAGCATCATTTTCCACCTTTTTATTAGAAGGCCGTGTTTTTAACCTGTTTGATCTTACCAGTGCGGACAACCTAAGACCATTTATCAAGGTGACTAACGGGTTTGGAATATCTCCTGAATTAAAGCAAATGGCTATTGACCTGACTATCGATTCTCCGCACATGATTAGTAGTGCGAAAGAATTGAAAGCGCATCTCATGACGAGTAACTGGCGACGCTGGCCAATGCAATATGATGTACCTTATAACTCGCAAGTCTTTGGCGAATTATTGTTAAGAACGGAGTATGATGGCGTCATCTATCATTCAACCCAAGGCACTGATAAATATATCGCGATATTTCCAGAGAACCTGAAGAATTCCGATACATCTATTCATATTGCAGGTGATCCTCCGAACGAATCGGTGATTACACACCTGGATTCAGATACATGGCGTGATCTGATCTGACTTATAAATTTAAGTAAATCAAAACCTTATACTTTGGCCAAATTATGGTTACATGCACACTTATATAATCACCTATGCCGATTTTATTTCAAATCGGTCTTCCAACTGCGATTCAATAAATGAATAAAGTAACAAGTAAATTACTGAAGAAACATGCAGAACTCGTTCACTCCGAGATGATGAAAGTAACCTCACATGTACAAAGAGAAATTGACGACTGGAACATCAATACAATTATGATTGAAGGATGCGATGTACCGTTCAAGTACAAAAGAAAGAAAAAATATAAAAACCTGAAAGGCGCACGCGTTAATCTTACATACTATCCTGCTTGCGAAACAGTTGCCGGTATTGAAATCGAAGTAATGAACATTGTACGCATCAAAATTTCCTGAAAAACAAAAAAATGATGCCAGATCCCGCCACTTCCGGTTTTAGAGAATGTCGTGCTCTGATCCCTGTTAATTATTCATTGCCAGCAGAAAAAACCGGGAGGAGTTTCTTCCTCCCGGTTTAGTGCCTGGTAGTACCTGTGTTGGCTCTAGCGTTCGCCGGTCACACTGAAATACAAACTGATGTATGGTTCATACAATCGGCGGTATTTCAGTTTCATTGATATCGGTAACTCCTGATAATTGGCCCAGCCATCAAGATCACCACTGTAGGGACCGCTGTCAACCGCACCATCACCATTGAGATCCAGATTATCACCAGCGATATTCTGCTTTAGTCGTCCAACAAATCCCTGCCACATGTTACGCACATTGGTATAACCTTCAGCCGCAAGCAGGTTGCCGGCCAGTACACTGCGATAACCTGTACGACACATGGTAATAATCAGGGTATCTTTGGGCAGATCCAGATCGTTCACGGCAGCCACAAAGTCGGCTGGATCCTGAGGGATGTAATCACCCTTGGCTGGGTTGCGTTGACGATTGTAAATGTGTGGAAAAGGAATACTGTACGCACGGGATGGATGGCCCCCTACATATTCCTCAACGGTACGAACGTCGATGATAAGTGCCTGTTGCTCATCATCGTCATCATGGTGACGACGGCGATGGCGTTTTTCTTTTTTTGATTCTGTGGTGTTGAGGTAAGCGCTGGCCGCACTGATTTCCGAGTGGTATGCACGTGTCAGAAAATTACTGTAGCGATTACCATCACTGCCATCCGCAAAGGCGTTTTGCGGTAGCAACAACAACACGGCAACAGTAGATAGTAGATATCGAATACTCATGATGTCCCCCTTATTGATAGATGTGTTATGTAAAACTTTATTATTAATATGATTTGATTAAACCACCAAAACACACGACGGGCAATCAGATTTATTCACTTACAGGCAGGAGAACCACCTGTATATGAATTATCTTTTATTCGAATATTTTTATATTTTCCAGTTCGAATATTACGGGAAAGAACATAGTAATTTTATTCCATGCAGGAACGATGTCAAACATCCTGCCAGAACCTGATTTATCCAGTCACTCAAAACAACGAACAAAAGGTGCCCAGATAAGCTAAAAACAATAATTTATTTGATGTTTTTCCACATTCAACTATATAATAAAAGATATCACCAGCCCATAAATCACTGAATTTCTTTAGAATACTACTCAAGAAACTTAATAATATGCCGATAATTTATATGGTTAAACAGTAAACACCGGGATACGGGATGAAACTTACACGACGAGAATTTCTGACTGCACTGAGCGCTGCAATGGTTACCGGCATGGGCTACCCGGGTTTTTTATCGGCGGGCGTAAAAAAGAAAGTTGGCTTGCCGGATAATTATTATGATATCCCGCCCTTTGGAAACGTATCCTTTATACATTTCACTGACTGCCATGCCCAACTGTCCCCGGGATATTACCGGGAACCGGATATGCATCTTGGTACCGGCAGTATGTACGATGAAGTCCCTCATCTCGTTGGCAAGTATCTTCTGGACAGATTTAATATTCCGGCTAAATCGGCGGATGCCTATGCCCTGTCCAGCCTTGATTTTCCGGAACTGGCACATAAATACGGGCGCATGGGTGGTTTTGCACATATGCACACGCTGATAAAAACCTTGCGCGCAAGCCGTCCGGGCTCGCTTCTGCTGGATGGCGGCGATACCTGGCAAGGGTCTGCAACTTCTCTGTGGACCAAGGGTCAGGATATGATCGATGCATGCCTGTTAATGGGTGTAGATATTATGACCGGACACTGGGAATTTACATATGGAATGGACCGGGTCAAACATGTAATCGAAAATGATTTCAAGGATAAAATTGACTTCGTTGCGCAGAATATTGTCGATTATGAACTGGAAGATCGCGTTTTCCCGCCATACACAATAAAGGAGATGAATGGCATACCTGTGGCCGTGATCGGACAGGCATTCCCCTATACACCCATTGCCAACCCGCGCTACCTGGTAAATAAATGGCAATTCGGGATTCAGGAAACAATTTTACAGGAAGCCATCGATGAGGTCCGTGCCAAGGGGGCACAGGCCGTCGTACTGCTTTCACATAACGGCATGGACCTCGATATAAAACTGGCAACCCGCGTTACCGGGCTGGATGCAATACTGGGCGGACACACCCATGATGCTGTCCCCATTGCCTATAAAGCAAAAAATTCCAGCGGTACGACACTGGTCATCAACTCAGGCTCTGCCGGCAAATTTATATCCTTGCTTGATTTTGATGTTAAAAAGGGAAAGGTACGGGATTTTAAATACAGACTCATACCGGTTTTTTCAAATTTCATCGATCCTGACAAGGCCATGCTTGATCACATCAGCAAGGTACGTGCACCCTATAAAAAGAAACTGAACGAAAAACTGGCCATCAGTAATGACCTCCTGTTCAGACGCGGCACATTTAACGGCACATTTGATCAACTGATTTGTGATGCCTTGATGGAAACACAGGATGCTGAAATTGCATTTTCACCTGGATTCAGATGGGGCATGTCTGTTTTACCTGGACAGACGATCACGTATGAAGATGTCATGGCACAAACCGCCATAACATACCCGACTGTAACCCGAAATAATCTGACGGGCGCCAGGATTAAGGAAATTCTTGAAGACCTTGCAGACAACCGCTTTAATAATGACCCGTACAGCCAGCAGGGTGGGGACATGGTTCGTGTTGGTGGCCTTGAATACAGCATTGAACCAACCGGTACAATGGGCAAACGTATTCAGGACATGCGGCTTGATGGAAAACTCATCTCTGCCAATAAAAAATACGTTGTGGCTGGTTGGGCCAGTATTGACCCCAATGTCAAGGGAAGCCCCATCTGGAAAGAGGTGTCAACATATCTGCGCGATAAAAAAATTGTCTCGGTTAAAAAACTCAATATGCCAAAACTGAAAAATATCAAATTGAAAAATAATTCCGGGATTCAAGACTCGTAGGTTAACCCGGCCCCCGTTCAGGAATAAAATCTCCACGTTACTGGAACATGGTTTTGCACATTTTCCGGCCCATGGCCCATGCAGCCAAACTATTACTACGTTTCCCTGTCATAAACAGTCATAACACCTTTTTTTATTGTTACATTCCGTCGCCAACATGATATATACTTAAACGGAATGCTGTTGTATTTTTCTTTATATAACAAATATATAAGACATATTTTATGCCTGCAAACTACAATGACAGTACCTGTTCTTTTTCACGTATTAACCCATTCCTGTTTTTGATCCCTGTGGTCACGGCACTGGTTTTGACTGCCTGCACCGATAAAGATGACGGAAAGAAAAAACGCATACAAGTTTCCCATCTGGTTGCAACAATCCAAAGCCAGATCAGGACATTGAGTACAGCCACGACGCGTACCGGCACCATTGATGTTCTCAGGCGGGTAAAAATCTACAGTCAGGAAGAAGGAAAAATCACGCGGCTACCCTATTATCCGGGAGACACCTTCAACAAAGGTGATATGCTGGTACAAATGGATAACGGCCTGCTGAAGGCGCAACTCGACAAGGCCATTGCAACGCGTAACCAGGCGAAGCAGGACCTTAAGCGTACAACCAGCATGGTTAACAAACATCTCGCGGCAGAGGATGTGCGTGCGCGCAGTGAAACTGCCCTCAGGGTGGCCATGGCTGAAGAGGAATTACTACGAACCCGGATGGAATACACCCGTATCCTGGCACCTTTCTCCGGGACCGTCAGCGAACGATTGATCGAGCCAGGTGACATTGCCCCGAAATATAAACAGCTGATGACCATCATTGACAGACAGTCACTGGTGGCACGTGTCAATGTCTCCGAACTATTACTGCCACTACTTAAAAAAGGTGACCCGGCCGACATCTCTATCGATTCTCTTGGAGACAAGCAATTTAAGGGCGTCATCAGTCGCATATACCCGACGGTTAACGCCAGTACACGCCTGGGTACAATCGAGGTTTCTTTTGAGAAGATACCCAAACATGTCCGTGCCGGCTCGCTGTGCAGAGTCACTCTGATACCTCCGAAAAAACCATACCTTGTTATTCCATTTACCGGTCTGCGCCGGGACGGGAAGGGTGAATTCATATTCACAATTACCAAAGAGAGCAATGCAAAAAAAATATACGTGCGCACCGGGATTCGGCACGGCAATCTGATTACAATAACAGATGGCATCAAACCGAATATTCCCATTATTACCAAAGGCTTCCTCGGACTACGGGATGGTAAAAAGGTTAGCACTCAAAATAATAAAACAGAGCGGGATGGAAAAAAAGCCGCCCAGCGGCGGCTTGGCCAGGCTGCCGGATAAATGGCGAACAGTAGCACACAGGACAAAATCGTAGCGAGTGCCGGCGGTGTTGCCGCCTGGTCAATCCGACACCCCATCGGCGTAATCATGCTTACCCTGGCCGTGGTCATCCTTGGCCTGTTTTCACTGGGCCGCTTGTCAGTTGACCTGTTGCCAAACATTATCTATCCGGAAGTCAGGGTGCGGGTCAACAGTCCGGGCGTTCCTGCAAAAATCATGGAAGACAAGATTACCCGCCAACTGGAAGAACAGCTCGCGATCACTGAAGATGTCATCAGTATCGAGTCGAGCAGCTCGGAGGGCAGAAGCCGTGTCAATATGACATTCCAGTATGGCAAGGATATCGACATTGCATTGCGTGACGCCAGCACAAGACTGGATCGGGCCAAGCGTTTTCTGCCAACCGATATCGATGCCCCGATCATCTATAAACGCGACCCGGCACAACGGCCGGTTATTGAATATGTGATCAGCTCCCGTAGCCGCGACTCTATAAAACTACGCGACTGGGTCGATGATGTGTTTGCAAAATGGTTTATCAACCTGCCGGGAATTGCGTCAGCCGAGGTCGGCGGTGGCCTGGTGCGTGAAATACAGGTTCTACCTGACCAGCAGCGCATGGCGGGGCTGGGGTTGTCAACCGACGATCTTGTTGATGCCATTAAAAAAGCGAACCAGGAGGAGCCGGTCGGGCGAATAAAACTGGAGCGCCGGGAACTGACCGGTCGAATATCTGCCCGGATAAAATCAGTCGAGGAACTGGCCAATCTGCCCATCCCGCTGCCGAATGGTCAATATATATACCTTAAGGATATTGCCTTGGTTCTGGATACCCACGAAGATGAAAAGCTGAGAGTACGTCTTAATGGTATTTCAGGCATCAAGGTTTCGATACAGAAACAGCCCAATGCCAACTCTATCGCCGTCGTCAACACTATCAAAAATCGCCTTGCCGAACTCCACAGGCAAAATGTCATACCCGAAGATATTCAGGTCAATGTCGTCGGTGACCAGTCTGTTTATGTGAGAAATTCGTTGAACAGTGCAGCCATGGCCGCAGGTTCGGGCGCCCTGCTGGCCATGCTGGTGGTCTACCTTTTTCTCGGCGACATACGCCGCACACTGATAATCGGCAGCGCGATACCCATTGCCATCACCGTTACCTTCCTGATCATGGATCTGGGAGGATTAAGCCTGAACATCATGACCCTGGGCGGCCTGGCCGTGGGTGTCGGCATGCTGGTCGACAGCACCATTGTCATGCTGGAAAATATCTATCGACACCAGACAGAGGGAGAAGACAGCTTTGAGGCCGGTACCCACGCAGCGCGAGAGGTTAACAGCGCCATTGTTGCATCAACCAGTACCAACCTTGCCGCCATTATTCCGTTCCTTTTTGTTGGTGGCCTGGTTGGGCTATTCTTCCGCGAGCTGATCTTTACGATTTCGGCGGCCATCGTTGCGGCCATGGTCGTGGCGCTGACACTGGTGCCTGCTCTGGCCACGCGACTTAAGCAGCGCCCGGGGCAAAACAAGGGCGCTATTACCGACAGATTTATTTCTCCCCTACAAGCTGGATATGCAAAAAGTGTCCGGTTTGTCATTCAAAGTACGGGTGCCAAGGCGGTATTGTTTTCAACTTTACTTTTATCTCTGGCGGCGAGCATTCAGCCATTTCTCAGTGATAACAAGGATTTTCTGCCAACAATTGATGATGGTCGTATAGGGATCCGACTCTATGCAGACCCGGGTGTAAAACTTGACATTACTGATGAGGCCGCCCATAAAGTCGAGAACCTGATTCATACCATGCCGGATGTCAAAACAGTTTTCACGATAGCCGGCGGTTTTATTTTCGGCCGAACCGAGGTTGAGGCAAGGCACTATGCGCGTATCGACATACAGCTGGCTTCCAGGGGTAAACGCAAACTGGATAGCGATAAGTGGTTAAAGCTGTTCAGAAAGAAACTTGCAAAAAACAGGATTCCAGGGGTACGCGTCTGGGCAATGAAGCTGGGGATACCGGGCACACACTTTCATCGTGGAAGTGAGGATGTCAGCCTGCGTGTTACCGGACAAGACATCGATACCCTGAGCGTTATTGGTGATGATATTGCTGACAGGCTCAGAAAAATAAAGGGCTTGCAAAATATTTCGCATTCATATGACGAGGTGGGACAAGAGCTGTCAATCACAATAGATCGTGAACGCGCCATCAATCTCGGGTTCAGAACCGAGCAGATCAGCCGAATTTTAAAAACAGCCATCAATGGCGTCATTGTTACCGATTACCTGGAAGGCGATCGCTCATATAATATTCGCCTAAGGCTGCCGGATATCGATACGTCCAGTCTGAGCAGTCTGGAGTCATTGTTCCTTGGACGTGCATCAAACAGTCAATCTTCTGTTTACCTGGGTGATGTCGCCAGGATAGAACTCATTCAGACACATGCCAATATCGTGAGAGACAATCAGCAGCGCATTATAGAGATTGTCGCCACCTTTGCCGAGGGTTATTCATCGGGAACAGTCACCCGGCAGATCGAGCAATCACTGCGTGGAATTCATTTGCCTGAGGGGTACCGTTTATATAATGCCGGCATATCAAAAACACTGGAAAACAGTCAGCACACTATTACCCAGTTACTGGTAATGGCACTGTTTCTGGTGCTGGTTGTTATGGCAGTACAGTATGAATCACTGACCAACCCGATTCTGATTTTACTGAGCATACCCTTTGCCACCATTGGTGTTGCCATAGCGATTTATCTGGCAAAGCTTCCCCTGACAATGCCACTCTGGCTGGGTATGATCATGCTTGCCGGGATCGTGGTTAACAATGCCATTGTAATGGTGGAGTATATTGAAATTCTGAGAAAGCAGGGCAACTCTCTTGAAAACGCCATAGTCGGTGCCGCCCGGCTCCGGCTCAGGCCTATCCTGATGACTACCCTGACCACGGTTATCGGGCTGACGCCCCTGGCAATCGGCATTGGTGACGGCGCAGAAATGCTTCAGCCACTGGCTATAACGATTACATCCGGACTGGGATTTTCGCTGCTGGTCACACTTTACCTTATACCTGTTCTTTACAGGATTTTTCATATCAACAAGGTTGCCGGAACAGAGGCATTACAAAAATAAACTGATTTAGATATAAGCACTTTTCCAAACAAGGTTTATAATGTTTTTTATATGCATGAATTTGATTTTACAATTCCGGCGCAAGTCATTGCCACCAGGGATCTGTCGCACGGGACCAGACCGGCGCAAGTCGATGAATGGATTGATTCATTACCCAAGGTAAATCCCGACCAGGCAGCACGCTTTTTTTTATCCTATCTGCATGACCTGAATCAGGCTGTGCTTGATAATACAGACCACTTTCTGGCACTTGAACATCTGAGAAAAACCGGTTTCGATATTGTAGAGACACTGCAAAATAAATATATCCGCGCAGCTTTACCACTTTCTGATAACAATCTCCGCTATTTCGAACACGCCAGCACCATCTGTAAACTGATGGCAATTGGATATAAATGTGTACTTTCGCGAAATAAAAAAGATGTAAAGGATACAGACCTGGCAAGAACCCTGCTGCATTCGCTTTTTCACTGCATATCGCACCTTGCACGACTGATACAGGAGCATTACCTTGTCTACAGGCTGATTCCGGCCAATGTGTGGCAGGAAATACACCATCTTTACTATATTGCAGAACAAAAGGACCTGCTTAATATTGTCATCCCGTTGCCCGGGGAAAAGAATGAAGGCACCACGATTGACCATGAGTACAAACGTATTATCCTTCTGGCATTGGCAAATCCCTATCACCTGATGCAAGATGAGGCCAGTGAAGTCTTCCTGATGCTGATAAAACTGTCACAGGGAATCACCATTACACATTATCCCAATGACGCTACACTCGAAAATGGTTTCGCGCTGGATCTGCAATCAGATGGTCCGCCGTTGTTTGTTTCAGGCCAGCGTCATATAAAATTATTTCAACCTCGTGAGTTAAACCTGGATCGCTTGCTCAATGCGCTCGGTTCACATTTACAGAAACTGGAAAAAAAACTTGCCGATATATTAAACGATGGCAAATCAAGTCTTGCCATTCGCCTGAAACGTGACCTTTATTATCGCCTGCAAAACAGCTGGTCCAGAACCACAGACAGGGTTCACCCCAGGAAAAGCACACTGGGAAAACTACACGCCGCTATCGGTTTGAGTGCCACACATTACCAGGTTAGTAACAAGGTGCCTTTTACACCGGAACTGGATGAGATCATAAATATGAGGGGGGGCAGCCTTGATCTACTTGAATCGGATTTCCACCTGATGCCAAAGGAACATGAACCCTGGAAGCTTGAAGAGGCAGAGGAAAGAATCGAATCCGGTGTTGATGTTTTTCGTTCGTCTAATTTTGATGATGAAAACAAGGCCATTGATCTATGGGAAAAGATTTATACAGTAAGATCAAGCCGTGATAGTGACGAAATCACAGCCATGATCAATATGACCGACAAATTCAATCTTACAATATGGGAATTAAGAAACAGGAGTAAAACCGGCCTGTCCCTGTACTGCCAGACAGAAAAAATCGTGCATGTTCGTGTTGGGGAAATCATGGCCATTCGTGAAAATGATTCATGGGTGCTGGGTAATATCCGCTGGCTGCATGCCGGTGAAAACAGGTCCATCGATATGGGTATCATGTTAATAACCGGAACCAGTTTGCCGATAGCTGCCCGCGCCGTCGGCGGGATTGGCAAGGGTGGCGAATACATGCGCTGCCTGTTGATCGATGATACAGATCTGCACAGTGTCAATTCAAAAATCCTTGTGCCTGCATCCATCTATGACAGCAAATCCGAGCTTGTCATCAATATCCGGGGTAAAATTTCCTATATACAGCTTCTCGAGCAGGTATTAAGCACCAAATCAGTCAGCATTTTTGAATTTAATGTAGTCGGTGTTTCCGAGGGCGAGACACAACGTATAATGGAATTGAATAAGCTGATCAGATAGTACACAGTAAATAACGCCTATTTCTGCAGCGCCTCCGACATGGCCATAATATGGGTCGCATACCAGAAGTTATCTGTTTTCAGTATCGCATTCCCCCTGTTCAAGGCTGATTTTGCCAGCACGAACAATTTTTTATCATTGAGTATTTTTGATATTTCCAGGCTGGCCCTGATCAGACTTGCAGAGGATGACGGCATTGGCCCGTCGGCGATAATGCCCTCTCTCACAACAAGGCCCGGTATCAAATCTTCTGACAGTATCCAGCCATCGCCATTGTAAAACCTCTTCCATGCCTGCTGAATTATATCGTTGACCAGTTTATAGTCTTCCGTTTTACCCGTGTAATTCGCCCATGCCAATAACCCCTCTGCAACATAGGCGTAATCTTCCAGGGTGGCATCACCCAGGTATTTACCACCGGATACGGCCCGTTTCAGGGATTGCCCGTCCCAGAATTTTTTCAGGATCAGATTTTTTATTTCACGTGCGTGGGTTTCGTATGACTTGTTCACACTAATCGCACTCACCAGTGCGGACAGGGCAAGGCCATTCCATGAGGCCAATACCTTGACATCGCGTGGCAATGATCGTGAATGCTGGAACGCCAGTAATTTTTTCTTTGCAGAGCCGATAATTCTTTCCACCTTATCAACTGGCAGTTCAAACTCCTTTGCCACAGCAGGGATGTCATTGGCAATCCGGGCATGATGGCCTGCATCAAGGGAAGGTACACCATACAGGCCCCAGTGTGATTGGAGTAATTTGTATTCACGTGAAGACAGAATTTTCTTCAGCTCATCGTTGCTCCATAAGTAAAACCCTCCCTCTACACCCTTGTTATCAATAGCAGACAGGCTGCTTATCATGCCGTCTTTGCCGATACTGAACTCTCTCAGCATAAAATCAAGGGTATTCAGGGCCACTTTTTTATAGGCGGATTTTTTGAAGACCCGCGCAGCATCAAGGTACAACCTGGCAAGTTGTGCGTTGTCATACAGCATTTTCTCAAAATGCGGCGTCAACCAGTTTGGATCAACTACATACCGGAAAAACCCGCCACGCAAATGGTCATACAGCCCCTGCGATGCCATTTTGTCCAGTGTCAACAACAGGAAATCACCCAGCGACTCGTCCCGGTTCTTTTTATACAAATCGAGCAATAACACGAGCTGTGGAACGAGGGGGAACTTGCTTGACTCACCAAAACCGCCCTGTAAATGGTCTGCCATCTGCAGGGCCTGTTTCAAATAAAGCTCTTGATAATATTTGACCTGTTTCGGGTCAATTATATTGCCCGTTGACGGATCTTTTTTCTGCAAATCCACGGCGGCCGACTTTGCCATTTCTGCCATGCCTTTCCTGTCATCCGCCCATGCCGCAGAGATATTTCCCAGGAGTTCCTTAAAATCTGCTGGTGGTAAATACACAATACCCAGTAATGGATAGCCCTCCGGTGTAATAAATACATTAAGCGGCCACCCCGCATAACCTCTCGTTCTTTCCACGAACTCGATCAGTCTGGCATCCAGGGCCGGTTGCAACTCACGGTCTACTTTTACTGCTATAAAATTCCTGTTCAGGAAAGCGGCTATCTGCGGATTTTTATAAGACTCTTT
>DRJK01000061.1 GCA_011052215.1 Gammaproteobacteria bacterium | reverse complement strand
CCCGCAATCCGGACATGAAACCGGCAAGCCTGATCAAGACACGCAAAACATGCCATCCATGGCGGCTCGGCTGCCGCATCCGTGCGGCAGACGGCCTTGATCAGGCTTGCCGATTCCATGTCCTCACATTGTTATGTGCTTTATAAAGTTAACGGGAACAGTGAATATATTATTAAGAAACGACCACTGATGCGTGATACCTGGCCGCCTGATTTCTATACAAGCAGTCCACTGTTTGAGGGCATCGCAGGCCCTGGGAAATCATTCAGCCATTTTTGACAATTGGCCGCAACTGAATGATTATAACTTTATCATAGCGTGGTATTTGATTCGATAGTGATACAGATCCTTTAATGGCCACCCAGTGTGTACAAGCCTTGCTGGTCAACGATGTCCATGGCTCTCAGATACTCAAAACTCGTTGCGGTCCTCAATAAACCAAACCCCAGTCGATATGGCAATGTACCTGCTTTTTCGATGACCTTCTGCCCTTCTATTGATAATGCAAAATCAACAAACGCCTTCAATTCAGGAATTTTCACATAATTTTTCGGTGCTACAAGAAACAGTATTCGATAAAGTTTATATTTTGATTTTCTGAGATTTTCCATGGTAGGCTTAACACCATCGAATTTCAGCATAGTAAGTTTTCTATGCCTGCTACTGCTGATACCACTCACTGCAATACCGTATGGATCTTTCTGCAGGGCCTTTTCTATTTTTCCTGAAGACTTCAATACTTTTGCTTTTTTGTAGAAATTCTGGTCAACATTGTTGAATAGTTGCTGTCTTAGTGTCAGGCCCACACCCGATATTTTCCCTTTTCTTATATACAGGTTTATTGGCTTATCCACTTTCGCACCGAGTTGTTTCCAGTTTTTTATTTTGCCGGTAAACACTTTTTTTAGCTGATCAGACGTTATCGAACTGATCATTTTATTGCCCTTCTGAACAATCACGACCAGTGCATCCCAACCTACCGGGATAACCACCAGGTTGCTCTCGATGCCCAGTACTGAAGATGTACCATCAGGTTTTTTGAATACAAGTGGCAGTCTGCAACTTCCACCCAGATCTATCTTTCCTGATGCTACCTGTCGCAATCCCTTTGTGGCACCACCACCGGATATATTTATTTTTACACCTGTTTTCTTTTCATACGCCTTGGCAAGATCGTTCATAAATCCCTTCTTGGAAATACCACAACCAGCCCACGAGAGTTCCTTCTTGGCTGCGTTTGTGAATGCAGAAAAGTTCAGCATAAACAAAGTTGCTATAATTAATACAATAGGCTTTTTAGGCATTGGTGCTATCTCCTGCTTTTTCCATTTAACATTATTCAGTAAACATATGATATTTTATAATATTTTTCATTTTTTTGTAATAAATAAATCATTCTTTACTATATCGTCGTCATTTAGCATATCTTTAATCAATATAGCCTAATGGCACCATGATAATAAACAAATTTTGGTAAATATAGTCTAATAAAGTTAGATATTACAGCGGGTTAAGACTGTTTTTGCAGCCTCTGGAGGCAAGGCCGCCATTTGTGGCTATCCCTTCACACTGTAACCACAGGGCCTCGCTGAGACGATGGTAAACCCGGCTTTAGCTATTCAGAATATTTCACGCCCGTAGCAGGGGCATTACCTATGGACAAGTCAATGATTGATTTTTTTACCCGTTGTTCCTTTTCCTGTTTATAAATAGCATAAACTGTTAAATGTAATGCCCCCTCTTTCTCCGGTACCACCACCACCTTGTAACGATACAGTGTATCTGCCTTTATTGTACCCATGTTCTTTGTCACCGTAGGTCGGCTCAATACCAGCCATTTTTTCCTGAATCTCAAACCTGCCGAGGTTTCAAGCGCAAGGGTAATGCCGGACAATCCCTTTTCTGACACTACTTCAACCTCCACCTCCGTTTCCTTGCCGATGACGGGCTTGTTGGAAACTACATAATTAAGCTTGATTGGATGTTTTTCCGGATGGCTGCCATTATTTTGTTGATCAACAAGAATTTGCCTGGCCATTTCTACTGTGGTCAATTCCTTGATTTTCCCTGACGAACATGCAGTCAGCATGGATACCGACAACATCAGTAGCAGGTAGATAATCCTGCCCTTGATTTGGTCTGCCATTTTGTACTGCACTTTGTTTACCTCTTGTAACATGAAACGCATAAAACCATCACCGGGCAACATGATAATATTGCAACCTTCTGGATTGAGTGTATCAATTTAAACGCATCAGGAACAAACGTGGGTCACAGCTCATCCTGCTGAATGACCACAGAAAAGGTGAATGTTTATTTTGCCATTTACTGATGGAAAAATAATTTGTTGTTTCCAGCGTTTTTCCAGTATTATTATATATAAATCAATATGATATAATGTCTGTTTAAAGCAGGTAAATTAATTTAACACTACACCACAACGACCACTTTCATGACAAATTATATTATTTTCTTTAAACTCATATTCAGCTATACTTGAAATTCATTTTAGAACATATTGATTTTAAAGAAAATATCCGCATGGATAGACAAGAAAAACAGTGTACCACTACTGGCCAGATAGACTGCATGAATAAAATCATAGTTAACCTTGGTAATTTCAAACTCGATGAAATACCTCTGCACAGGGGTACACTCAATATCGGACGCGCGCCGGATAATGACATCAGCCTTGCAGACCCTGCAACCAGCTCACGGCATGCAAAAATTGTCACTATTTTTGCATCATCTTTCATTCAGGATCTGAACAGCACAAACGGAACCATTGTAAACGGCAGAAAGATTGTAAGACATACGTTGCATAACGGTGATGTCGTCTCCATTGGCAATCTGCACCTGATGTTTCAGACAGATTCAAACAATGTAGACGAGACTGCAAAAAAAACGATTACGATCGATAAGCACAAATTAAAATCGTTAATGAAAGATCAGGAAACGCCTGCGTCAAAAAGGGGTTATAAAAAGAAAAAGAATAAAAAAAACAGACGGCAGGAAAAATCGCCAAAAGCAGATACAGAAACTAGTGATATCACCCCCCTGACGGTAAAAAAGCCTGAAGACACATCCATTCCCACTCTGGAAGAAGCGTTACCGCTCAATGAACTGCGAAATAACCTTTCCATGCCTGTGTCGCAACCACCACTTGAAACTGACGCTACTCTGCCTGATGAAGACACATTACTGGAAGATGAGGAAATAGTTCTGGAAACAATTTCACACCTTGACGATACACTTTCACTTGTAGAGCCCGGTCGTGAACCTGAACCCGATGAAGCAGAAATCAAGGCCATGTTGTTAGGAGATAACGTTGATGGCAAAGCAACTGTACTTTTCAAATATGCCATTGCAATAAGTGTAGTTGCCTTAACCGTATTACTACTATATATATTCTTGTAACAGTCAATTTCAAATAATTATTATCTGGCATCTTATCTATTAAACACGACAGGAACTGCTGTGCACCTGAATTCAGAAGAATTTAAAAACTGGAAAAACAAATCTATTACACTACTGGGTATGTCAGGAGTCGGCAAGACCCGGTTGGCCAACATTCTTCGCACCGATGACTGGTTTCATTACTCTGGCGACTATCGTATTGGCACGCGCTATCTGGATGAGGCCATCCTTGATAACATCAAACATCAGGCCATGCAGGTACCCTTTTTGCGCGACCTGCTTCGATCCGACTCTATCTATATCAGCAATAATATAAGTGTAGATAACCTCAAGCCTGTTTCCAGTTTTCTTGGAAAACTGGGTAACCCGGAAAAAGGGGGGTTATCTCTTGATGAATTCAAGAGAAGACAACGATTACACAAAAATGCAGAAATTGAGGCGATGAAAGACATACCTGATTTCATCAACAAAGCCCAGGATATATACGGATACCGGCATTTCATTAATGATGCCGGTGGCAGTTTATGCGAGCTTGACAATAAAGAGGTCATTGATGTCATTGCAAAAAATACCCTGATCCTCTATCTGAAAACAACCAAAAAAGATGAGGAGGAGCTGATAGAACGCGCCAGACTTTCTCCAAAACCACTCTATTACAGGGAGGAATTTCTCAACCGGCAACTGGAAATATACCTGCAGGAAAAAAAGACAGATTATGCTGCCATGATTGATCCGGATGATTTTGTCAGATGGATGTTCCCGAAATTATTTTATTCCAGGGTGCCCAGGTATGAATCAATCGCAAACGAGCATGGCTATACTATTACCACAGATGAACTTGGCAGTGTGGATTCTGAAAAAACCTTCCTCTCCTTAATAGAAAAAATCCTGAGCCAATGATAAGAAAATCTCTTGAAAAGAGAACAATATGCCTCTGGTAGCTAATTCAAAATTACCTGCTTTTCAGCGCCTGAAAGAAGAAGGGGAAACCATTGTACCGGGTGATGTAGCCATTCATCAGGAAATCAGGGAAATGCATATTGGTATTTTAAATATGATGCCCGATGCTGCATTATCAGCTACAGAACGGCAATTCTTCCGGCTGGTTGGTGAATGTAACCAGATAGCACAATTCTATATGCACCCTTTTACGCTAAAAGAATTACCCAGAAGCAAACGTGGTATGGAGCATGTTAAAAAGTATTATGAGGATTTTAGCGATATCAGGGAACGCGGCCTGGATGCGCTGATAATAACCGGTGCCAATGTTACACAACCAGAACTTTCAAAAGAGCCCTTCTGGAGACCGCTGATTGATGTTATCGACTGGGCTTATGAAAATGTTACTTCAACAATATGCTCCTGCCTGGCCACTCATGCCGTACTTGAGTTCAGGTACCAACAAAAGCGCAGACGACTGCCTGAAAAAAAATGGGGTGTATATTCACATCAGATTGTGGATAAAAAACACCCGCTTGTCATTGGTGTTAACACCCGCTTCGATGTGCCCCATTCCCGCTTTAACCAGGTCGACCGTGAGCAGTTTATTGAGGCCGACTTGCATGTTCTGGCTGAAAGTGAGGAGGCAGGCGTACATCTTGCTGTGAGTGATGACCTGTTCAGACTTGTTTTTTTTCAGGGCCACCCTGAATATGATGTTATTAGCCTGCTGAAAGAATATAAACGTGAGGTCGTCAAGTACACCCTGGGTGAGAATGCTGACTACCCCCCTTTTCCTAACAATTATTTTTCACTGCAGTGCCAATTCATTCTCAATGAATTCAGGCAAGCACTTGAAGATGGAACATCAACTATTGCTGATTTTCCGGAAAATATCTTGATCAATATGCTCGATAATACATGGCATGATACCGCGGAGGCTGTAATTAATAACTGGATAGGCAAGGTTTATCAGGTAACAAATTCCGACCGGAATCAACCTTTTATGTCAGATATCGACTCTACCGACCCCTTGGGGCTAAAATAGAAATAATTTCAGACCACGACGCGCCTGATCGTTCCACTATTTCATTCACTCTGTTTATAATACCCGCTATGCCAAATCCGAAAAATATATTTTTACACATTTTCCTGATGCTGGTGATATCAACATCGGTATATAGCAAGCCTGATAATGAGAATAATCTGTCTCAAACTATAATCCTGTCGGATAATATTGATGTGGAGATAAAAATCCATAAAGCTGCCGGCAACTATGCCATCTTATGGGTTGCCCCGGGTTATGGCTTTAGAAAAAGCCAATGGGAGCTGGCGAACATACTGGCACGGAAAAAAAACATCGAAGTCTGGATGATCGATATGAATGAAGCCCTGTTTCTTCCCCGGGGAAGCACTGCAATGAGAAAGATATCCGGGAAATATGTTGCCGAACTGATAAATATACTTCACAAAAAAACCGGGAAGAAAATAATCCTGATGAGCAGCTATTATGGCGCAATCCCGGTGTTGCGTGGTGCCAGACAGTGGCAGTTGACCAGGCCGGACACCCCGTATTTACTGGGCGCTGTTCTCTTTTCTCCCAATCTATACGCGACTATCCCCACTCTCGGCAAGGATCCGATATATTTACCAATTGCCAAGGCAAGTAATATTCCGATTATGATCTTTCAGGCAGAAACAAATGGCATCCGATGGCAGGCAGGTTCGCTGTTAAAAAATCTTTATGCCTCTGGCAGTCAGACCTATTTCCAGATAATGCCCGGCATAACAAGTATCTTTTACCGGCAAGAAAGACCCAGGGCCGTGAATGAGTATTTCAAAACCTTGCCGGATAAATTAATCCGTGCTATCAAGACACTGGAAAAGACGGGGGCACCCCTCAAGGCACTGGCTCTGAATAAAGTCAATGACTTTTCTCATGGACTGGATATTGAACTAAAAGAATACAAGGGTGACACCCGGGTCAGCGAAATAATTCTGACTGATATTAATAACAAAAAGCATGCATATAAATCACTCAGGAACAAGGTAACCCTGATAAATTTCTGGGCCACCTGGTGCCCTCCCTGCGTAGAGGAAATACCATCGCTGAACAGACTTGGAAAAATAATAAATCACCCTGATTTCAGGATTATATCTATTAATTATGCCGAGCCACTTGATGATATAAAGAAATTTCTGAAAGATTTCAGGGTGGAATATCCGATATTACTGGATAGAAATGGCATGGTTGCCCGTGAATGGAAGGTCATTGTTTTTCCCTCTACTTTTGTCATAGGAAAAGACGGCCAAATAAAATATGGTGTTAACGCAGCAATAAAGTGGGATACCGAAGATACGATCGGTATTCTCAGAAAACTGTTAAACTGAAAATATCACAACCAGTCATCGCCCCATGTATCAGTTAATCGACACACACTGTCATCTGGACAACCCCGTATTTGATAATGATCGCATGATAATCCTGGAAAAATGTTATCAAAACGGGATAAGCAATATTGTTGTGCCCGGAATTACAGCCGGTTCCTGGAAACGGTTACTGAAAATATGTGATGCCAATAAATCATTGTTCCCGGCGCAGGGCCTGCATCCGCTGTTCATCAATAACCACAGGCATGAAGATATAACCAGACTGGAACACAACATTTGCAATAATACAATCGTTGCTATTGGTGAAATCGGTCTGGATTATTACAACAAGGTTTATGACCGTGTCCAGCAAATATATTACTTTGAAAATCAACTCTCGCTGGCAGAAAAATATAAACTACCTGTACTGCTTCATGTCAGGAAGGCACATGATGATATTCTCAATATATTAACAAAATATGATCTTGTCGGTGGGATTGCACATGCCTACAGTGGTAGCTACCAACAGGCCCTGAGATATATCAGCCTGGGCTTCAAGCTGGGCTTTGGCGGGGTTCTTACCTATGAACGATCTACAAAAATACGAACACTTGCAAAAGAGTTACCGCTGTCGTCAATCGTTCTTGAAACAGATGCCCCGGATATGACCGTGTCATCTCACAAGGGCGAAAGAAACAGTCCTGAATACCTGATTGAATGCCTTGATGCCCTTTCACGAATTCGTGATGAATCCATGGATGAACTGGCTTTACAAACCACCCGGAATGCAAAAGAAGTGCTTTCCCTATGAGCAGGAATGAAAGATTCGACGGGATTAATCGCCTGTACGGAAAGGAAACGACTCACATCCTCGGTAAACTTCATGTATGTGTTATTGGGCTGGGGGGTGTCGGGTCCTGGTCGGCGGAGGCATTGGCCAGGTCTGGCATCGGTAATATTACTTTAATTGACTATGACGATATTAGTGAAAGTAATATAAACAGGCAAATTCATGCTACCAGCAGCACACTGGGAAATAAAAAAATTGATGTCCTCAGAAACAGGATTCTTGACATCAACCCTGATGCCGTTTGCAACACCATAGATGATTTTATCAATAATGATAACCTGCATGAGTACCTTTCCCGTTTTGATTATGATTACGTCATCGACGCGATCGACAGCATCATTTACAAGGCGGCCATTATTTATTACTGCAGGCGTAATAAAATAGCTGTCATCACAACGGGTGGTGCAGGTGGAGTAACAAGGCCGGAAACCATCATGGTAAAAGACCTGACCAGGTCATACAATGATGCCCTGGCTGCCAGAGTGAGATCCTTACTCCGCAAGGAATACGGTTATTCAAAAAACCCGAAAAGATATTTTGGCGTTGAATGTGTTTTTTCATCACAGAAAAAATTATATCCGGACCGGGATGGATGTGTGAGTACATCTAAACCGGGTATTCACGGCGTTCACCTGGACTGCAGTATGGGCTATGGCTCGGCCAGCTACATTACCGCGACTTTTGGATTTGCAGCGGCCGCTCGCGTTATTAACAAGACATTAATTCGGCTATCTGAAAAAAATAACAAGACTGTCCGAAATTAATTAAAATCAGGTAAACCACCGCCTCAGGCGGTGAGACACAAAGAGGCACTGCCGTTAAGGGGTGCAAAGGGATAGTCGCAAACACTCGCAAATATTGATAATGATTATTTGTGTTCATACGTAGCTAAACAAGGTTTTAAGAAATATAGTATTTGCGAGTATTTGCGGCTAATAAGATTTAATGGCTCTTGCTATTCGCCTTCATTTTCGGCTGAATTATGGGTTTGAATAGTATAAAAAGAGTCGTAACGGCACCTTCCAGGGGCCTTCATCATACCACCTGCTCTGAGGGCGGTATTTTAT
>DRJK01000060.1 GCA_011052215.1 Gammaproteobacteria bacterium | reverse complement strand
TGGAATCGGTATGGCCGGATCAAGACCGTCTGCCGCACGGACGCGGCAGCCGAGCCGCCATGGATGGCATGTTTTGCGTGTCTTGATCCGGCCATGCCGGTTTCATGTCCGGATTGCGGGTTAGCCCAAAGCATACTTGTCGCTTACATTTCAACCACATTCGTCATGGGTTAACGGGACAACAATGTCTGCTTATATTATATAGTACGCATCACCGCGGTATTTTATTCCAGATTAATTGATTTTCTAATCGGGACAAGTGGCCAGCACGACGGCACGCTCGGGGGCAGGATGGCCTTCAATGGTTTTAGACGGGTCATCGGAATCAAGAAAATCAGGCAGAGACTGGAACTGCATCCATTCGGTCGATCGCTGTTCATCCGTCGTTGTGGCGGTTACGTCCACCACGCGGATATCCCGCATACCGGCGCGCTTCAGCCATTTCTCCAGCATGCCGCAGGATGGCAGAAACCAGACATTATTCATTTGCGCGTAACGGCCTTGCGGTAACAGTACCGTATTTTCATCTCCATCCACTACCAGGGTTTCCAGCACCAGCTCACCACCGGGTCGCAGACATTCCCGCAAATGCAGGATATGTTCTATGGGGGATTTACGGTGATACAAGACACCCATTGAAAAAACGCTGTCAAATGCCTTCAGGTTCCGCGGCACATCATCAATGCCCAGCGGCAGGCTGTACACACCCCTGTCTCCCAGGTAATGACGCATGGCCTCGTACTGCATCAGGAATAATCTGGACGGGTCAACATTAATCACCAGGCCCGCACCCGCCCCCATCATACGCCAGCAGTGATAACCATTACCGCCGCCGACATCGAGAATCGTCCTTCCCTGTAAAGGCTGAAGAAAACCCTTGATGCGTCCCCACTTCCGGTCCGAACGCCACTCGCTATCAATGTGGATACCGAATAATTCATACGGCCCCTTGCGCCATGGAGACAACTGTTTTAACTGTGCACGGATCTTTTCATGCATTGTTTCATCGGCATCAGTCGGGGTGCCGACACGAATCCGCTGCTGATTGAAGTCACAGGAAGAAGGGGTTGCCTCGGGCAGGCCTGCCACAGCCTCCTGCCAGCGTTGCAGATCGCCATGTTTACGCCCGTACAGCGCATGCTCGATCTGGCCTGGCAGGATATCCAGCCAGGTCTGCAATGGCCCCCCCGTCATGGCCTGATAAAGGGCGTCGTAATTAATCCGCAAAGCAGGCACTCAGGGCTTCAGGGCTTCATACCTGGGCCAGGCCTCGGCGTCGATGGTTTCCTTGTAGGCATACCAGGTTGCATGGCCAACCAATGGCAACAGGACGGCCAGGCCAACAAAGGCTGATGCAAATCCGATGATGACACAGACAACAATAATGGACATCCATACCAGCATCGCCGCCTTGTTTCTGAAAACGGCATTCACGCTGGTAACAACTGCTGTTATAACGTCAACCTTTCGATCCATGATCATCGGTATTGAAAATGCGCCGACCATAAAGATAATGCCACTGAAGAATGCGCCGACACTTGTACCGACACCAAGAAACAGCTTTAGCTCATCAAGGCCAGGCGATGACTGTTCGGGGAAAAAAATATGTAACATGGATGCAGCGCGTGCCCAGATCAAAAATACGATCAGCAACACAAATGCAAGCACCAGACCATTACCCATATGACGCCTGCCTTCTCGCAGGCAGTAACCCAGTCGTGGCCGCCTGCCTTCCTGCAACTGACAACTGATCGAATACAGGCCCATTGCCAGCACCGGCCCGAGAAAGAAGAAGCCGGACAACAATACAAATAAAAGCATATAACTACCCATTAAATATGCCGTTATCGCCACTATGTAACTGATCGCCACCATGGCCAGGCCATAGGTCAGGCTTTGCCTGCGGGCACGATTAAAATCACCCCAGCCCAAACGCAACCAGCGAAAAGGCGTCAGCACGCCTATCTTGCGACAAGGTGCCACGAATGGCATCGTCGATGAATCAAAATCATTTGAATCTGCATTATTTTCGTGTGCGACCATGGTCCGGCTCCTTGATGTGACAACTCATTTTATTTTTATTATGCCCGTCATTATTATGAACAGGTTCTGCGGATGTTACTACAACATTCCTGTACCGTGGCAGGATTACAGCTATCCTGCCATACTTGGCAAATATTTATCGTTCGTATTATAAACAATAAGATAACACCGGTATTACCGATCTTAAACTACCTGACCTGCTGGAGAATAAACCGATGCGTAACCATAACATCCTGCCATTGATCCTTTGCACCATCCTGCTGGCCGCCTGTTCGGATAACAAGGAGGCCAAAACCGAAAAAATTTTCCAGCCACAGGTAGACTCGCTAAATAAGGCCAAAGAACTTGAAAAAACATTACTCGATGCCGACCAGCGCAGACGCAAGGCAATCGACGAACAGACCAGATAAATTCATCCTGCCTGTTTAAACTATTAATATCATATAGTTATATTTTTTTAGCATAAAATTTCATTCGGCACTTGAAAGTTCTCTAAAAGTTCTCTATATTTCTCATTAATGAGAACATTATGAGAACCTTCAGGGGGTACCATGCTGTCACGACGCGAACAGGACACCTACAGCTTTATCTGCCATTACATTGCCGAATACCGGCAGGGCCCGCTGCTGGAAGAGATTGCCACGGGCCTGGGCATCAAATCCAAGGGGGTCGTACACCGTTATGTACAGTCCCTGGCAAAGTCAGGGGTGATTGAGCTGATGCCGGGGCGCCACCGTGGCATCCAGCTGGCCGGTGAAGGCAATCATGACGACAGTGCGCCAGTGCTGCCCTTGCTCGGTCGCATTGCCGCAGGTGCGCCCATTGAAGCCATACCGGATCAGCAGGAAATCAACCTGGCCGATTTTTTTATCGCCCCCGGGCGTTTTGTGCTGAAGGTGCAGGGGGAATCCATGATTGATGCCGGTATTCTGCCCGATGACATGGTCGTGGTTGAAAGCTGCATGACCGCACGTAATGGCGAAATTGTCGTTGCCCTGGTCGACCAGCAGGAGGCCACATTGAAGCGCTTTAAAAACAATCAGGACGGCACCGTCACCCTGATACCGGAAAACAGCAATATGCAGCCCATGGTCTTTGATGCCCACCGGGTACATATCCAGGGCGTACTGGTCGGGCAAATGCGCTCATATTGTTAACGCGGACTATCCGCACTTGTGTTGACCACGGAGAGATATCGATACCACCAGGTTGTATTGCCATGTTGTCTGTCGTTTGCTCAAAATCTCCGTGGTAAACACCTTTTTTACAAGAGGCTTGAACAATGAAACCACAAAACAGTCATCAGAATCTCATGCAGGGCGTTATGTCAGCGGCATGGCAGGTGCGGCGTGAATACGGCCCGGGCCTGCCCGAATCGGCCTATGAGTTTGCCCTGATCACCGAACTTCGCAGACGCGGCATCCGTGCCGAACGCAGGGAAATGGATAAAACCGTCAGCGTGCTGGTGGAAAATTGCCTGCTACTGGGTTTGCGCTGTGTCGACCGGATTACATCGTTACACAGCAAACAACTCACCGGCTATTTACGCAAACTGCGTTTCAGGCAGGGTTTATTGCTGAACTTTAATTCGACATTCATTCGCCAGGGTATACACCCGGTCTCGCTTTAAAACTAAGAACCAGGGACCAGGGACGAGGAAAACCTTCATAGAATATACACTTATAACCCTATTACCTGGTTCCTGGTTCCTCGTCCCTGGTTCTTAATACCTTAATTTATTATCAATGGACCCCTTTTGCCCGATACAATGGCCACGCGCTATTTTGCACGTGGACATGAACGCCTTCTTCGCCTCTGTGGAACAACGGGATTTTCCCGAACTCAGGGGCAGGCCCGTCGCTGTCACCAATGGCGAGGTCGGATCATGCATTATCACCTGCTCCTACGAGGCCCGCGCGCACGGCATCTATACCGGCATGCGCATACAGGAGGCGCGCAGGCAATGTCCGGGTATTATCCAGCGCCCGGCCCGGCCCGAGGTCTATGCCAGGGTCTCTACCCGCATCATGCACGCCCTGCAGGATGTCAGCCCTGATATTGAGGTATTCTCGGTCGACGAGGCCTTTCTCGACCTGAGCCAATGCCAGAAGTTACATGGCACACCACTACGGATGGGCAGGATGACCCGGGAAAGCGTCTATGCCGCTTCCGGCCTGCTGTGTTCAATCGGCATCAGTGGTGACAAGACCACGGCAAAATTTGCAGCCAAACTACAAAAACCCGATGGCCTGACCATCATCCCGCCCTGGGATGCACGCGAGCGCCTTGCCAACGAACCGGTAACCGCTCTGTGCGGCATTGCAGACGGCATTGGTAATTTCCTCGCACAACACGGCGCCTATACCTGCGGCGATGTCGGGCAACTGCCCATCAGTGTTCTGGCCAGACGTTTTGGCAACATCGGCAGACGTATCTGGCTGATGTGCCAGGGCGATGATCCTGACAAGATCCATATGGATGTTGCCGCACCTAAATCCATCGGCCACGGCAAGGTCGTACCCCCGGGCACGAATGATAAAAAAATCATCCTCACCTATCTGCAACACATGAGTGAAAAGGTAGGCAGGCGCCTGAGAAAACATAAGCTGGAAGCAAAATATTTTTTTATCGGGCTGAAACTGGAGCACACATGGATCAGTGACAAGCTGCAACTACCCACACCCGGTAACGATGGCCGCCTGATATACCGGCTATGCCGCTTTCTGGTGGAAAACCACTGGCATGGTGAACCGGTCCGGCAGGTACAGATCACGGCACTGAGCCCCGCACCACAAAAACAACAAATGGATCTGTTTGCACATCAGCATGAAATCGATGCCGAGATTAACACCGTCATGGATGAGGTGAATGAACGTTTTGGTGAGTTTACGCTGGCACCGGCGCGCCTGCTGAATCGCTCATCCATGCCAAATGTCATTGCCCCGGCATGGAAACCTGGCGGCGTGCGCCAAACGATTTGATTATACTATAATTCTAAAGCCCCGGGAGACTGAGACAATCTCCCCTTAGACCTTTTATCTTTTATCTTTTATCTTTTATCTTTTATCTTTTATCTTTTATCTTTTATCTTTTATCTTTTATCTTTTATCTTTTCCCTGATTCGATTACCAGAAACGAACCCGGCCGGTATCAATATGTATAAAATTGGAATGTGGATAATAACCAACACCACCCGCTTTCAGTGACCGTGCCGCCTGGCGTAGTTTCCTGGTATCAAATCCGGGCAAGCGAATATCAATCGCCCTGCCCTGCATGTGATAGCTGTGCTTGTCGACGCCGCTTGTCGTCCGGTACAACATTTCATTGGTTCTGGGTGTACGGTAGCCTGAAATAATATGGAAGGGGCGCCGGGAATCGATCTGGTGCCGCAACACAACCAGCAGATCCATCAGGTTCTGGTCCATATTATGTGTTTTGCCCTCGCGATGATCCCTGAGTATCCACTCGATCTTACGGATTTCGTCCGTGACATAATGCCCATCGGCCCAGTAGGTAGCGGTGCATTTTTCGCCGGTGTGTGTATTATAGAATGACAAGGTCCTTTCAGGCAGCCGGGTCGGCAGGGCAAAGGCTTCAGGCATAAATAAACCGGCAGACAAGCCTATGCCTGTTTTTAGAAATTCACGTCGATTGAATTGCTGTAGCTTCCCTTTATCCATGGATGCACCACAATGTAAAAAATAGCCCGATTTGTGTTAATTTGAGTATGATTCCAAGTTTAGCGCAATATCCGGTTAAATGTACCTGATGAATCCGATTAAATTACTGAAAATATACGCGCCCTCTCCACAAGACCGGATTATCCTGGTCAATGTAGACCGGCAGCAGCTATCCCTGTATGAGCAGGACATTTGTTTGCAGAAATGGCCCGTCTCAACATCGTCCAGAGGAACAGGGTGCCTTAAAGACAGCCTGATGACCCCGACCGGTGTCCACCGAATAGCAGAAAAAATTGGCCGGCATGCTAAAATAATGTCCCTGTTCAAGGCAAGGGTAGATACCGGTCAGAAGGCCGTCATATTTAATGGAGATACCGAATCCGGCGAGGATCAGATAACATCACGTATCCTGTGGTTAAAGGGTCTGGAGGCGGGACTGAACCTTGGCGGCGATGTCGACACCTATGCGCGCTATATCTATATTCATGGCACACCCGAGGAGGGCCTGATCGGCAAACCCGCCTCACAGGGTTGTATCCGCATGCGAAATGATGATGTGATCAAATTATTCGAATTGGTTGATTGCAACACACTGGTATATATCGGCACGTAACTTGGTGTAAAATAACCCGATCAACAAATAAAATATTAACCACCATGGAAATAACACTCAACGGCGAAAGCCGCCAGGTTCCGGATCATTCGACTGCCTCTCAACTGGTTGAGACGCTGTGCCTGGCAGGCAAACGCATGGCCATGGAAATCAATGAGGAAATTGTCCCCCGTAGTACTTTTGATGAACGCGTCATCAGGGATGGGGATAAAATTGAAATCGTCGGCGCGATCGGAGGGGGCTAGGCCCGCATAATTCAGGATTATTTATAAATATGAACTCTCAAATACAACAAAACATCAAACCCGGCAAAGATCCATTAACTATCGCCGGTGTTGAATACCGGTCCAGATTACTGGTTGGTACCGGGAAATACCAGGATCTGTATCAGGCCAAACAAGCCATTGATGAAAGTGGGGCCGAAATTATAACCATGGCGGTGCGTCGAACCAATATTGGCCAGAGCCCGGATGAACCCAACCTGCTCGATATTATTTCGCCCGATGACTACACCTACCTGCCCAACACAGCTGGCTGCTACAGCGCCGATGAGGCCATACGCACCTGTCGTCTGGCGCGTGAACTCCTGGATGGACACAGCCTCGTCAAACTCGAGGTACTGGGTGATGAAAAAACCTTGTTCCCGGATGTTGCCGAAACCTTCAGGGCGGCAGAAGTGCTATTGAAAGAGGACTTCCTGATTATGGTGTATACCAATGATGACCCGGTCGCGGCCAAACGCCTTGAAGAGATGGGCTGCATCGCTGTCATGCCTCTGGCAGCCCCCATAGGCTCCGGGCTGGGTATTCGTAATCCATACAATATTGCGACCATTGTCGAAAATGCCAACGTCCCCATTCTGGTAGACGCCGGGGTCGGCACGGCTTCGGATGCCGCCATTGCCATGGAGCTGGGTTGTGATGGAATACTGATGCAGACGGCCATTGCCAGTGCAAAAAATCCACTACTGATGGCGTCCGCCATGAAAAAGGCTGTCGAGGCCGGACGCGAGGCATACCATGCCGGACGCATCCCGCGTAAACGGTATGCTGCGGCCTCTTCGCCTGTAGATGGCCTGTTTTTCTAGAAGGCTACCGGATTCAAATGATGGTTCTGCGGATGTTAACGGGCCAGCCCTGATTTCAAAGGCAATGACACTGCCTCGATTTGAGCTTGATAACATGAAACACCACCGGCCAATCCGAAGCTTTGTCAAACGCGAAGGTCGCATGACCCGTGCGCAAAGTCAGGCCCTTGAAAAACTGTTGCCTGTTTATGGTGTCCCGGACAAGACCCCTGTTGATTTTGATCGGTTATTTGACAGAACGGCACCCCGCTATCTGGAGATCGGTTTTGGCATGGGCACATCTCTCCTTGTGATGGCAGAAAATCACCCGGAAAACGATTACCTCGGTATTGAAGTACACCGTCCCGGTGTCGGCAAAACACTGATCGAATTACATCAAAAAGCACTGGGCAACCTGAAAATCATCAATCATGACGCCATTGAAATACTCAACGGGTCAATACCGGAAGAAAGCCTCGATGGCGTCTATGTTTTTTTTCCTGATCCCTGGCAAAAAAAGAAGCACCACAAACGACGCATGGTTCAGGATAATTTCATTCATCAGATCCATCGTATTCTGAAGCCCGGTGGTGTTTTCCACCTGGCCACCGATTGGGAAGACTACGCTCACCATATAATGGATGTGATGACACGCTCTGATGGATTTACTAACACAACTGGCAAAAGAAAATATGCATCACGGGGTGACAGGCCTGAAACAAAATACGAACGCAGAGGACGGCGCCTGGGGCACGTAGTGCGGGACCTGGTTTTCAACAAGGTGTGATCAAGACACGCAAAAACATGCCATCCATGGCGGCTCGGCTGCCGCGTCCATGCGACAGACGGTCTTGATCAGGCTTGCCGGTTCCATGCCCTCACATTGATACGTGCTTCATAAAGTTAACGGGACAGCAATGACATCAAGACTATCCAGATTATTGAGATAATAAAAAAGTCTGCAAACTCATGTAATTTGCAAATTATCCATACGGGTTTTCCTTGAAATCCTTCTGAATCCCCCGTATCTTTTCTTCATTATTCACCAGGGCACTGACACAATCGTGGTCGAGTGTGTTTCCTGCCAGTTTTTTCAGCATTTCAAAGGCCTTTTCGTTTGTCCAGGCGCCCTTGTAAGACCGGCTGCTTGTCAGTGCATCAAAAACATCGGCAACCGCTACAATCTTCGCCTCGATCGGGATTTCATCTCCTTTTTTACCTTCAGGATAGCCGCTTCCGTTTATTGCCTCATGGTGATACATGGCGATATTTCTTAGCATGTCAGCCTGCAGAAAAACACCCTTGCCAAAATTTTGTAGCAGATGATCAATCAATTCACGCCCTTGAATGGTATGTGTTTTCATTTCATCAAATTCTTCCCGGCTTAAAGCACCCGGCTTTTGCAAAATACTGTCGGAAATACCTACCTTGCCAATATCATGTAATGGCGAGTATATAAACAGCTGTTCGATATATTCATCATCAAACTCGTATTTACAGGCCAGTTCGGTCGCAATCAGCCGTGTATATCTGGACATTCTGTCGATATGGCAGCCTGTCTCCGGGTCCCGTTTCTGAACTATTTCACCTGTCGTTTTCAATGCGGCTGTCAGGGTATACGCGGCACTGAGTTCGTTCATGATCATCAACGATATCATATGGCCGAACAAATCCAGTTGGTGAAGTATCTGCTCCCTGAACACGCCCTCTTTGGTCGAATTAAAAAATACAAAACCGAAAAAAACACCGTTCTGATAAATCGGCATGGTGTAGCTCGCAGCATAATTCATTTTTGCCAGTTTAATAGTATGTTCGTTTTTACCGGTAGAGAAAATCTCAAGATGATTAATCACCCGGGGCTTGCCATGTGTCAGGATCTCCTGAAGTGACGGTGTCTCACTGAGTTTCGCATCATAATGCAGCAGGGGATTCTCGCCATAACAGCTGGCAACAAACGTCTTGAGTATGTCTGTCTCTTCTTCGAAGACGGCAACAGCAATACGGTCAATATAGGGAAATGTGACAGTTATTACTTCATGTATACTGGTAAGTTTATCCTGCAATGAACCATTATTATTCAATATTGCAAGGCTGTCCTGATATTCAAACAGGTTTTTATGCATCAATCATCGTGCCTTTATAAAATATCAATTTACTATAATTGTTAGCGGCTAATTAATGCCAAAACTGAATGTCAGGTGTTCATAACAGTGAGCCAAATCACAATTATTCGGGATCATTATTACCCATATTAGTTAAATGGAATATAATGGAAAAAATTATGTAACTAAATAATATCATTATAGTATTGCCAGGATATTACAATATTTATTACCTGTATTTTACAATTAAATGCCACTTTTTCTTGTCTGTACCCTGTAAAAAATGGTTCAATACCCAGTCATGTGTCCGCGTGGACACACATGCGTTGTTGAATCCTGTTACGGTCCGTCCTCAAATTTATCCGGCGGAATCTCTATACGGGTTTTCCTCACGATAAAAATAATATCAGGCAATGGATTTTCCATTGCCTGACAGATTTATTATTTATAAGCATAGGAGTCAGCATGTCCAAAAAACATCCCGTTATTGCGGTAACCGGTTCATCAGGTGCGGGCACCACCACGGTAAAGGTCGCCTTCGAACATATTTTCAGACGCGAGGGTATCAACCCCGTTGTTGTAGAAGGTGACAGTTTCCATCGATACGACCGTACGGCAATGAAAGATGCCATCGAGGAATTTGCCGCAAAAGGTAACCAGTTGAGTCACTTCGGTCCGGACTCCAACCTGTTTGATAAAATTGAAGCACTTTTCAAACAGTATGGAGACTCGGGAACGGGTAAGAAACGCTATTACCTTCATAGTGAAGAAGAGGCCGACGAACATAATTCACGCCTGAAATCTGATCTGGGTCCTGGTCAGTTTACGCCCTGGGAAGATATATCTGCAGGTAGTGACCTGCTGTTTTATGAGGGACTGCATGGTGGTGTGGTCACAGAAAATGCCAACGCGGCAAAATTTGTCGACCTGTTGATCGGTGTTGTACCCATTGTCAACCTGGAATGGATTCAGAAAATATTCCGCGACAATGCACAACGTGGTTACAGTGCCGAAGCCATTGTTGACACAATCCTGCGTCGCATGCCGGACTATGTGAATTATATTACACCCCAGTTCTCCAGAACGGATATAAACTTCCAGCGCGTACCCACAGTGGATACGTCCAATCCTTTCATTGCACGTGATATACCCACACCTGATGAGAGCTTTGTTGTTATTCGATTCCGTGACCCTACCAAGTTTGATGTGGACTTCCCTCTCCTGCTTAGCATGCTCGAAGGTTCATTTATGTCACGGCGTAATACGATTGTTGTCCCGGGTGGAAAGATGGGATTCGCAATGGAAATTATCCTGGCGCCTATTATTGAGCACATACTCGAAGAAAAACATCGCACCTGATAGTCAGGGAAAACAGGGCTGCACAAGCAGCCCTGTTTAAGCCACTGAATAGTCAACATGAATATCCATACCAGTAAAATACCCTTATATTTTTGCATTTAATATTACATAAAAATACCTTGCAGTGTTATTCACTTGGATCTATAACTTTAAGTAGGGAAAACAATCCCGGTTTTTAATTAACTGCAACCTCTGTATTAAAAGGGTTAGATCATGGCACTGGTAATGAAACCTGTAATTGGTGACTGGTATCAAAACATGAGTGGCAACAACTTTGAAATCGTTGCCCTGGACCAGAGTCCGGGGCTTATAGAAATACAATACTTCGATGGAACAGTAGAGGAAATTGACCTGGAATCGTGGTATGAGCAGAACTTCATTACAATCGAACCCCCTGAAGACTGGTCGGGATCACTGGATCTGGATAAACAGGATTACGGAGTTGACCTTGAGGAAACGTCACATCCTGCCTGGAAAAATCCACTCGATGTACTTGATGCGCAAGACTGATAGCCCTTCTTGATAAACCAGCCTGAAAAACAATGGCATGGCACCATACAGCCGCAATGGCTGGTCTTCGGTAATTTTATTTTATAATAAAAAAATTCAATCCCTGGAAATACCCCATCGAGGCACTGCCCCGCCTTCAGAAACCATAACGCGGCTATTCCTGACTCATGCAGTAATGATATAAACACCGGCAAAGCATCTTTGGCCACCACCAGAGCGACAGATTGTCAGGAAAAGAAGGCTTTATTTACTACCCGATGAAAAAACGGGTAGTGTCCCCGGAACGGATCCCTTTTTTTATGGTCACTGATGGCCGCAAATGAATAAAAAACAACCGCATACACGCATAAAATGTGGCATTCCGGCCTTGCTTGCTGATTCCAAGTAATTGTTTTACTTCATGTATTACTTATTTATATATTAGAATTTCCATATTTTTTTAAATTATGATAAATATAGGTTGAACTTAGTCCCGGAGCAAAGGTTCTAAATGTTCAGGATGTTTCGCCGATAGATAGTATAAGGATATTGAAATACTAGAGAGGTGTAGCATGATCACTGTATACGACATGACATCAGGCACATTTCGAAAGGAACTCGAAATAAGCAATACGCCGGAGGAACCGACTCAGCCAGCAATGGTTGAACTGGCGGGTATCGATAAAGAATTACAACTTCGGGAGGTTGAATTTAAACGCACTGAAGTTGTGGGCTCCATGCCTGCCCATATGGTGAATGTTAAAATAGGAAGCTTCATTAATACGATGAAGTAAACACCGCTGAAACTTCAGCAACCCTGCTTTCATGTCATGTATTTAGAGGACTGAGGGGTATCCTTCCCCGTTTATATTTGAAACCTGCGGGTTACCTGGCAATGCATTAACCCAGACCATCAAACCCCGTTTGCATGCATTTTCTGCCGGCAAGCTTGCAGGCAAGTGCCAGGCCTTCTCTTTCACCTTTGCTGGCCAGATGCGCATGGATAATGCCGGCATTAAACGTATCGCCCGCACCCACTGTATCAACAATTTCCGGAATATTGCTTGCTGGTGAATGAACCATTTTACCTTCACGGTTCATTAAATATGCACCCTGGCCGCCCCATGTGCAGTAGTGCAGTGTTTCGGGATAGTCACGATGCATTGATTCAAGCAGGGATTGTGCGTCAGCAAAACCTGCAGACCTCGCATAAACTCTGGAAAAAAGCAAAATATCCGCAAAACAAAACAACCGGTCTATATCCCCTCGTGGTTTTTCCACCTCCAGGGAAATAGGCAAGGAATCAAAACCATCCTTGATGTGCATAAGCATATTTTCTGTCTGGCCAATATTCCGGCCTTCAAAATGAACCCAGTCAAACCTGCCCAAATCAATCCGTTTAAAATCAGCCAGTGTCAGTTCCGGCAAATCAGAATAATGTACTATTGTCCGGCTACCCGTCTCACTGTTTATGGTTATATGCGACACGGGTGTCTTGTGATTGTTACACACACTGACATACTCCATGCCGACATGATTTATACCGAGGTCTTCACGGATAAAGACCGAATTCAAATCATCGGCAATAACACCTGCCCAGCTACAGTGATGGTCCAGTTGAGATAAAACCACCAGGGTATTGGTGGCATTACCACCCCTGGAAACCCTTTGCTCCAGTGCGCGAACCTCATCATCCTCTTCAGGATAACCACACACCCGGCTTGATATATCCAGAACGGCAACTCCAATTGAAAGGATGTTTGACATGGTTACAATCACGCTATTGATGACCTGTTGAGCTCAGGATGATTCTACTGTGGTGGCAGGCTCCTGGACACGGGTAAAACCAATGTTACAACAGCAGGCAGGATGATAGAAGCCAGGAGCCTGTCGGACTTAGGTGTTCGTAGCGAGGCGAGTGGAAAATTGAGGCCATTTTTTCGATCTTTTGAGGCGAATAGTTGGCCTATTTAACGAAAAAGATCGGGAAAATGGGCCAATTTCCTGCCGCCGCAGTAGAATCATCCTAAGTCCGACAGGCTCCTGGCCCCGGTTATTATCGTACACGTACAATACGAAACCCAAGCTGGTCAAGGGCCGAGTCTGAAGAAAGCCCGGAACGCCCGGTCACACGAACATTATCTGCCGTACTTCTGTATGACCCTCCCCTGGTGACATGTGAATCACATGATGCCTCCACCCAGGCCGAGCCATCCGCAGGTGCCCCCTTGTAATTTTCGTGGTAACAATCACTCACCCACTCCGCAACATTACCCGCCATATCGTGCAGGCCAAGGGCATTTGACCTGAACTTACCAACCGGAGCGGTGCTTGCCCGGTCCCATTGACTGCCACAATTAAAACAGTTTGCCCGGTTCTTGCCCACCTTGTTTCCCCACCAGTACTTTCCTTTTGTGCCCGCCCGGGCTGCATACTCCCACTCCGCCTCGGATGGTAACCGGTAGAGACGGCCGGTTTGCCTGGACAACCATTTTGTATATGCGACAGCATCATTCCAGCTGACATTAATCACCGGACGCTTGCCACGTCCCCATCCGCTATCAGACGGGCGTGGCCTGCCTGTATCGGCGACAAAACGATCATATTCGTCGAAACTGATTTCATATTTTGATATTGAAAATTTTCTGATTTTTACGGTGTGCTCGGGCCTTTCCTCGAACTGGACAGAACTGGATGGACTGCCCATATTAAATACACCAGCAGGGGCACCGGCCATATAAGGCCCTCTCCCCCCCGCTTTCAGGGTATCCCTGAACACCTTGGTTGGCCTGGTTTTTCCTGCTTTTTTAAGTGCGACTTTCGGGGTATTGGCCATCTTTTTATCAAAATTGAATAATGACTTCCTTGCCACTTTCCTGGCTGGATTGTCTTTTTTACTGCCGGCTGCAGGTATATTATCGGGCTCTGTAACTGACTCATTGCCTGCCGAAATTAATTTTTGACCCTGCCCCCCATTATTTAGAACAAAATACCAGTAAACACCGCCTGCCGAGACTATTGACAGAAATAATGACACGACAACGAACATAATCAGTTTACTTTTCGGTGCCGCAACTGTGGCATTGTTACTAAACAGATTTTTATCAATATCCGGCAGATCAAACAGTGCAGAATGATCCGTTGCTGCTGGCTGTTTCGGGGCCGGGTTATTGGCGGGTTCCCGGACAGGCATCAATCTTTTTGCTGTAACAGGCTTTCCTGTCTCTATCGCGATCTCCTGCTCTTTGTATAATTGCTTTAGCTCATCGCGAAGCTTCTCGTTTTCATTATTGATGGAAACAGCATCATCGTCGATCTCGGACTTGTAATTCTCAAGCTGCTCCTCCATTTCGCGTTTGAGCTTCTCAATCTGGGTCTGAAGACTGTTATCCCTGTCTGATTTATGCCGCTCCATGGAAAGATCATTTTCAAATTTCCTGATTGAATCACGAGACTCGGCCATCATGTTCTGACTGTCTTTCAGTTGCGCCTCAAGTTCATTGATACGGCTTTGCAAAAAGTTTGCATCCACTTTTTGCCCCGCATCATTCTGACTGTCAAGCCACTCCTGTTTTTCTTTTTTAAGGCTTTCCAGTTCCGCCTGTTGAGATTTCAATTTTTCTTCACTTTCACTCAGAGATTTTTTCATCCCCTCTGACTCAAGATTAATCTGCCGTGCCTCTGACTCCATTACTGTGAATGAGGATTCAGCATCTGTACGTAAGGATATAGCCTCTTCAGCCTTTCTGTTGGCCTCTATAATCTCCCTGTCTTTCTGTTCTATTTCCTTTTCGAGTTGCCGTGTTTTCTCCCTGCTTTCATTTGCCGCCTGCTCGTATTCCTGTTTTACAAGCTTTAATCCTTGCTCTGCCTCCAGTCTGCCATTTTCAATATCACCATCCTTGCTGGTCAGTGCGCCAATCCTGTTCCTGGACTCATCCAGTTCTTTCTGAAGCAGTGTTATCTCCGATTCCTTTTGCGCATATATTGCCCGTAATGCTGCCAGTTCATTGTTGATGCCATTTCTTTCCTTTTCCTTTTCAGCCAATGTACTGTTATTCTGGCTCAACTCATTCCTTGCATTTTCCAGCTCATCCTTGTTCTGGCTCAACTCATTCCTTGCATTTTCCAGCTCATCCTTGATCTGGCTCAACCCGTTCCTTGCATTTTCCAGCTCATCCTTGTTCTGGCTCAACCCGTTCCTTGCATTTTCCAGCTCATCCTTGTTCTGGCTCAACCTGTTTCTTGCATTTTCCAGCTCATCCTTGTTTCGACCCAACTCATACTTTGAGTTTTCCAGTTCTTCTTTACTCCGGTTCAGATCATTTGTTACGCTTGCCAGTTTATCCTTATTTTTGCCCAACTCATTCTTTAACTCTCCTTGTTCGGATTCCAGCCTGGCATTATCTTCCAGACTTCCATCCAGTTTCCGGTTCGTCTCATCCAGCTGTCTGGTTATTTTATTGCGCGCACTGACCGCCTCTTCAACCTCTCTCTGCAATACAGATAGCTGCTTTTCCACACCTTTACCGGATTCAGCGAGGCGCCTCCTTAACTCTTTCAGCTCCTTGTTAAAACCTAATTCAAGCTGCTCTTTTTCGGACTGAACCTGCCCCAGCTTGTACTGGTAAGCCTCTTCAGTTGCCTTGATTTCTACGGTATGTGACTCCAGATCTTTCCTCGCCTTGGTAAGATCTTTCCTTGTCTGGGTCAACTCCTGCCTTTCCCGCTTGAGTTCTTTTCCCAGTGAGCCCAGCTTCTCTGATACAGACTTACCTTCGGATTCAGCCCCCTCCCTCAGTGCCTTTAATTCACTTTCTTTCCCTTCGAGTTCGGTCCGGGTTCCGGCAAGATCATCCCTCGCCCGGGCCAGCTCCTGCTTTTCCTGCCTGAGTTCTTCTTCCAGTAAAACAAGCTTGTCTGTACCTGATTTAACCTCGGATTCAGCCCCTTCCCGCAGTGTCTTTAGTTCACTTTCTTTCCCTTCGAGTTCGGTCCGGGTTCCGGCGAGATCATCCCTGGCCCGGGTCAGCTCCTGCTTTTCCTGCCTGAGTTCTTCTTCCAGTAAAACAAGCTTGTCTGTACCTGATTTAACCTCGGAGTCCAGTTTTTCATTCAGTACATTTAACTGACTCTCAAGTTCTTCTGTGTTTTTTTTTAGCAGCTCTATCGTCGCCCCTGAACTGGCAAGCTCTGACTCAAGCCCTTGCCTGGTATTCTGGTTTTCATCAAATTGTCTCTGTATATCTTCGGTGTTCTCATGGCTGCCAGCCAGCTCCTTTTCAAATTTCTCTTTTAATGCAGCTACTTCCTCTTCCATTCTGGTTTTCTGGGTTTGCTCACTCAGCAACAATTCCTTCAGCCTTTCAATTTTACCACCCAGAATTTCTGCATCTTCTACTGAAGCCGCAAGAACCTTGTATTTTCCAACCTGGCTCTCAGCCTTTACAAGTTGTTCTTTTACCCTGATCAACTCCACTTCGCGATTCTGTGCTTCAATTAGTACTTCTTCGACCTCACTTTCTTTTTTCTTTTCCTTAATCGCAGCATTCTGTAATAATCTTACTTCCTGCTCACCTTCCTTAACCCTTGCTTCAGCCTCTTTCAGCTTCTTTTTCAGATTTTCTGTTTTACTTGTTAATAAACTAACCTGTTGCTCCAGCTTTACATTAATTGAATTCGCAGCTTCAGTGGCGCTGACAGTCAGTTCTTTTTCCCGGTTAATGTCAATTACATCTGCTGCCATCTCTATCGATTTGATTTGCTCGTCCGACTCGTTTTTTTGAACTTCGGTGTATTCCTCCAGGGGCACACCACTTAAACCATCTTTCAATACATGGGCGTCTATCCCGAATTGCCCCAGCAGGAATACGGCACTGGTACTACGTCTGCCAGTATCGCAATAAACAACATAGGGCTTGTCAAGATCAAATCCGGAAATTTCATTTCGAATAGCGGCAAGTGGAACATTAATACTGTCTTTCAAATGTGCGTTGGAGTATTCACCAGGCAATCTGACATCCAGAATCACTGCACCATCCTGTATTAATTCCTTTGCCTCATCATAGCTGACCTGGCTTAGCAGTGGCGATTTCAGTAATTCATTAAAATCATTCTTTGACAGACGCATTAACCTGCCCTTGGTCAGCATGGTAACCGTGGCATTTCTCCTGGCGCCTGATAACAGTGACTCTTCTCCGAAACTGTCGCCATCTGTCAATTCGGCCAGCTTTACCGATTTTGCATTTGCCGAGGGCCTGCGACTAACGATACATTTGCCTTCCTTGATTATGTAATAGTAGTCACCCTCATCATCTTGATTGACGATGACCTCGCCGGCTTCTGCAGGGGCTTCCTGCATACGCATAAAGAGTTGTTGCAAATTTGTAGCTGGCAGCCTCTGCATGAGTTCGGACTGCATCATGCGTGTCATCCAGTCCTCTTCTTCATCTGCGTCTACCTCGGTAACTTCATAGCCAGATGACTGCTCCCACGACAACATGACATCCAGTAATCCGGAGTCAATACTGACAATGGTGACGGGTGTTTTTGCACGGGCACTTAATTGGCGGGGTTGTTGGGGTGCGATGGGATGCCTGGCTTCTTCCGTACCTCCCTGAATCGTTAGCTTGATATCCGTGCCATCGTGTAGCGCAATTTCTCCTGATAAAACGTAACAGGTCGCATTATCCCGCTCACCTTTTTTGAATAACAGCTTGCCGGTGCTCAGATCAATTATTTTAGCCTTCCTGGCCAACTCTTCGAAATGTGTGTTGGACAAGCCGTTTAAAGGTACAAGATTTCTCAGGGACTTTTTATCAGCCAATTTTGGCACAGCACTCATATAGGATTCCTATCCGGTAAATTCTTTTCTCAAAGGCGCACTCCCTCTGTGGAAAGAATCAGATCTTGAAAAAGTTTATTTTGTCAGGCCCTTGAACATAAAGTTCCATGTTGCAAAACCCCTGTCTGCTACCTGTTTAACGGCCATAGCAACAATAATATTTAGTGTTCAGATAAAAAATGACAGGTTAATCACAAATATTCAGAACCTCCCGGGTAATTCAACATAATAAACATGGTAAATAGGATGTGATAATAAAATTGAAAGGAAGATCATAACCTGCACAAAAAACCCCGCTACAAGGCGGGGTTTTTTGTGCAACAGGAAGAAATAAAGTTTATTTTATCTTGGCTTCCTTGTACATGACGTGCCTGCGCACGACCGGATCATATTTCTTGATCTCCATCTTGTCAGACATGGTACGTTTGTTCTTGGTCGTTGTATAAAAATGACCTGTTTTTGCACTGGAGACGAGCCTGATTTTTTCACGCATATTACTGCTCCTTATACCTTCTCACCACGTGCCCTGATTTCAGTCAGCACGGTATCAATACCTTTCTTGTCAATAATTCGCATCCCCTTTGAAGAAAGCCTCAAACGAATGAAACGATTTTCACTTTCCACCCAAAAACGATGGGCATGAAGATTAGGCAGGAAGCGTCTCCTGGTTCTGTTTTTGGCATGGGAAACATTGTTTCCGCTCATTGGCCGCTTGCCTGTTACCTGACATACTCTGGACATGACTTATATTCTCCAATACTAGATCTTCACCGGTGGGTGAAGGCGAAGGATTGTACAGATATACAGGTCCGGATTCAAGCACCCCCTTCCATCTATTTATAAATCAATGACTTATTCCGGCTATACAAGACCCCTTTCAGCCAGTGAAACATATTCGCCATCACCCACCACGAAGTGATCAAGCAATCTGACATCCACCAGATTCAATGCCTCTTTCAGGTGACTTGTAATATTGATGTCGGCCTGGCTGGGCTCTGATACCCCGGATGGATGGTTGTGAGCGAGGATCACCGCTGCCGCGTTATACTTCAGGGCCTTTTTGACAACCTCCCTTGGATGAACCGATGCGCTGTTAATCGTGCCGTTAAACAGCTTTTCAAACTTCAGGACACGATGCCTGTTATCAAGGTACAGGCAGGAAAAGACTTCATGCTCATAACCGCATAACTCACTGATCAGATAATCACTGGTCTGTTGCGGGTTTTCCAGTGAAACACCCCTGTCCAGAACTTCCCGCAGGTGGCGACGGGAAATCTCAAGGACGGCCTGAAGCTGTGTGTATTTGGCGATACCCAGACCGGGTGCTTCACAAAAAGACCTGCAATCAGCCTTGAGCAGACCACGCAGGCCGCCATGACGGGAAATCAGGTCACGGGCCAGATCCACGGCCGTTTTGCCTGCGGTGCCTGTCCGTAGGAAAATAGCCAGTAATTCTGCGTCCGACAAGGATCCTGCACCCTTGTTTAATAATTTCTCACGCGGCCGTTCAGATTCCGGCCAATCACGAATAGACATCGATTCTCCCTGTCACCTGGCATCCTGCTCTTTGCAATTGTATCCGCATCACTGATCGAATGGTACACTTTACTGGATGAATACCTTGCAAGGCAAAAACATACTATTAGGGATAACGGGGAGCATCGCCGCCTATAAGGGCGCTGACCTGACCCGGCGGCTCAGGGAACAGGGGGCGAATGTCAGGGTGGTCATGACGCGCTCCGCAACCGGATTTATTACCCCGCTCACCTTACAAGCCCTGTCAGGCCAACCCGTCCATACGGAGCTCATGGATCTTGATGCCGAGGCGGCCATGGGGCATATTGAACTGTCCCGCTGGGCCGACGCCATCGCCATTGCGCCCGCCAGCGCCGATTTTATTGCCCGACAGACCGCTGGCAGGGCCGATGACCTGCTGACCGCTATTTGCCTGGCATGTCAATCCAGAATAGTCGTTGCCCCTGCCATGAATCAGCACATGTGGGCCAACCCGGCAACACAAGACAATGTCTCTGTACTCAAAGACAGGGGCATCCAGATTGTCGGGCCCGATCAGGGCAGTCAGGCCTGTGGTGACACGGGGCCCGGTAGAATGGCTGATCCCGACCGGATAGTGGTATCCATTGGTCAGTTATTTGAAAGTGGCCTGCTCAGTGGCAAGCAGATACTGGTCAGTGCCGGCCCGACAAGAGAGCCCCTCGACCCCGTTCGTTACATCAGCAACCGAAGCTCGGGTAAAATGGGCTTCGCCATTGCCGAGGCAGCAATCGAGGCTGGCGCCGCCGTCACATTGGTAACAGGACCGGTGCATCTTGAAACGCCTGCCCGTGTTGACCGCATCAGGGTTGAAACAGCCAGTCAAATGTATAAAGTGGTCCTGGATAAGGCCGCAAGTTGTGATATATTTATTTCAGCGGCAGCGGTTGCCGATTACAGACCGGGACTGAACGCCGTCAGTAAAATAAAAAAAGGCCCTGATGAATTACAGATTAAGCTGGTCAGAACCAACGATATACTCTCGGCCGTCGCCACGCTGGCCAGTGCCCCTTTTACTGTTGGATTTGCTGCAGAAACGGACAATCTCCTTGATTATGCACGCGGTAAAATGCAGCGGAAAAACCTGGATATGATCGTTGCCAATCAAGTCGGCCCGTCTGCCGGATTTGACCGGGATGATAATGAGCTGGATATTTTATGGTCAAATGGTCATGTTCATATCAATAAAAACAGTAAAAAGAGCCTCGCAAGAGATCTGGTAAAAATAATATCCGGGAGAATCCATGCAGACGATACAACTGAAAATACTGGATAAGAGACTGGGCAATGACATTCCCTTGCCTGATTATGCCACCAAAGGGTCTGCGGGGATGGATTTACGCGCATGCATCGATACACCATTAACCATTGATCCCGGGCAAACACATCTCATCCCGACAGGTGTCTCCATTTATATCGAAGACCCGGGCCTGTGTGCCATGCTGTTACCCCGATCAGGTCTGGGACACAAACACGGAATAGTGCTGGGCAACCTGGTGGGCCTGATAGACCCGGATTATCAGGGCCAACTGTTTGTTTCGTGCTGGAATCGGGGTAACAAGCCATTTACCGTTGAATTGGGAGAGCGGATTGCACAGATGGTGATTGTCCCTGTGGTACGTGCACACTTTGAAATCGTTGATGATTTCACCGAATCCCTGCGAGGCACTGGAGGATTTGGTCATACCGGCCGACAATAGTCATAACATTTACAAACAGGCTGCTAAACTTGCCTGTATCCGTGTCAAATAAAGCCAGGATCATAAAATAAATATGAAGCTAGGAAAAAAACCGGGGCGCAAAGACAAGAAGGCCAGTAAGCGAGCAAAACGAAGAGTCAAGCCAAAGGCAGGCGTGACCAGTATCGAATCCTCATTTCTCGTGTTGTTTATCAGCATTACGTCACTTTTATTTATTGGCGCACTACTGGTGTTTCAACAATTGCACAGCAATCTGGCCGAAACCCGGCTCGAAAACCAGCGCTCCCTGATCAACAGCTACGCCCAGCAAATAGAGCAGACCATGAGCCATTACACTCAGATCATGGATATCGCTGCTAAAGATCCCGACCTGGGCAGGGTATTACAAAATGGCGACCAGGATGCGATAAAAAATCAGGAATCACAATTGACCGGTCTCTTGCCTTCTGCACTACACATCAAGATATTATCAACAGACCAGGACGAACCTGATAACAACCTGAACCCCCCGATCAGTTTTGCCTGCCTGGATTTACTGAATCGATCCCGCTCCGACAGTAACTCCATCATGGAAGTCCACCTGATGGGCAAACCTCAACAGCACATCGATATAGCCCGAAGCATAAAAGACAGCAGCGGTAAAACGATCGGCACCCTGCTGCTGACATTGCCGGTACAAATACTTAAACACGCAGTCCTGAAAATGAGCCCTGCCGACGGACTGCTGGAATTGCAGCAGGACAGTAAAAGAGGAGCCAGCATAACCATTGCCAGGCGTGGAAACCTCTCACTCAAGTCCGACAGGATTGCAGTCAGTTCTCCGATCAGGAATACAATCTGGAAAATAGCCTACTGGCCAGGCGAATCGTCTGGCAGTCTTGGCGGTTCAATCACCATGTTGTTCTGGGGAATTGTGGCTGGCATCTGGGTATCTTTCAGTATTTTCCTGTTTATTGTCTATCGAAGAATATACAAGGCGCTGCTGAATGACATGGTCATGATTATTAAGCTGGTCAAGGATATACAGCACGGTGATATGTCGGCCTCCTATCCTATCGCCCTGAAAAACTGCCTCGGCGCCATGGAACAATTACGCATGGTTGCAGGAGAGATGACCGGCTTGCGTAACAAGAAAACCACGCACAATGGCAGTCAGCCCGTCTTGCAAGACAGCCCCGATGGAAATGATGACATTGTGGGTCTTGGCTTCACGAACAACACCGATGCCCTTGAGGTACGGGAAATCAACGAGGCTGAACTCGAACAAAACAGTGCTGGCAATAAAGCACCTGCAGAAATATTCAAGGCCTATGACATCCGGGGTATTGTTAATAAAACACTGACACCTGATATTGTTCAGGATATTGGCCGGGCCCTGGGGAGTGAGGCCCAGGAACGGGGGCAACAAAAAGTTGTCGTTGCACGAGATGGCCGCCTGTCCGGGCCGGAGCTGATTCAGTCATTCATCAGAGGCCTGCAACAATCCGGGAGAGAGGTCATTGATATTGGCATGGTTCCAACACCGGTATTGTATTTTGCCAGTAACTATCTTGGTAATGGTTCGGGCGCCATGTTGACCGGCAGCCATAACCCCCCTGAATATAACGGTATTAAAATGATGCTGAGGGGCGACTCGCTTCATGGAGATAGCATAAAAGGACTTAAAACACGCATTGATACGAATAACCTCATCAGTGGTGAAGGCAGCGTCCAGACCATTGATGTTGTTCCCAGCTATATTGAACGCATTACCAGTGATGTCCGTCTGGAAAAATCACTCAAGATTATCGTTGACTGCGGTAATGGTGTGGCCGGCATGATCGCCCCGCAACTTTACCGGGCACTGGGGTGTGAAGTCATCGAGATGTTTTGTGACGTGGATGGCAATTTTCCCAACCACCATCCGGACCCCAGTAAGCCGGAAAACATGATTCCACTGACTCGCGCGGTTACTGAACAGGGGGCCGACCTTGGTTTTGCATTTGATGGTGATGGCGATCGACTGGGTGTCATTGACTCGTCCGGTAAGATTATCTGGCCAGACCGTTACCTGATGCTGATGGCCATGGATGTTTTAACACGCCAACCCGGCGCGCAAATTATTTTTGATGTCAAATGTTCCACCCACCTGGAAAAAGTAATATCAGAGAATGGCGGGCAACCACTGATGTGGAAAACCGGCCACTCATTTATCAAGGCCAAAATGAAAGAAACGGGTGCACAACTTGCTGGTGAGATGAGCGGGCATATTTTTTTCAAGGAACGCTGGATGGGGTTCGATGACGCGCTGTATGCCGGTGCCCGTCTGCTTGAAATTCTGTCTTCTGAAAGTAAACCTTCCAGTGAAGTATTTGCCTCATTCCCTGAAAGCATCAGCACGCCAGAGCTGAATGTTCACCTGAATGAGGGCGAAAATTTTTCGGTGATAGAAAAGCTCAAGGCCGATGCAAACTTCCCCGGAGCTCGCATAATTGATATCGATGGCCTGCGGCTGGAATTTGAAGATGGCTGGGGGCTGGTTCGCGCCTCAAACACTACACCCTCTCTTGTCTTACGATTTGAGGCCGATGATGCAGCGGCCCTGGGCAGGATTCAGGACATCATCCGCACACAATTGCTTGCCATTCATCCAGATATGGACCTGCCTTTCTAGCCCACATGTTCCATTGGAATACGCTTTCAGGTAGCCCGAAACGTAGCATCCCCTGAGAACATGCTACGCTGGCATTTATAGCAACATACTAACCATGATCATGTGCCACCTGTAAATACTCGTAAATATTATAATTCCTGTAACCCGGGTTAGCCGGAGATGAATGCATATATAAATTATTACGGCTGGCCTGTTAACTACACGAAATGCATATCAATGTGAGGACATGGATACTTCCATTTGCGGTTATCTCTTTACACACCATAACGCCTTCAGCTACGCAGGGCTTCCATGACGGGCCAATCCGGTTCATAATGACAGCCGTTTATTTCAACATTTAAATATTGTCATGTCACTGAAAAACCAGGATGCCCTGAATTTTGCGCGGGTGCTGACCGAGGCATTGCCCTATATCCGCCGGTTCAGCAACAAGACTGTTGTCATTAAATATGGTGGCAATGCCATGGTCGATGACGACCTCAAAAGCAGTTTTGCACGTGACATCACACTAATGAAACTGGTTGGCATCAACCCGGTGATTGTTCATGGTGGTGGACCACAAATAGGTGATCATCTAAAAAGAATTGGTAAAGAATCCGAGTTTATCCATGGCATGCGCGTCACAGACAGTGAGACCATGGATATTGTCGAGATGGTACTGGGAGGGCTGGTCAACAAGGAAATTGTAACCCTGATCCACAGGCATGGTGGAAATGCAGTCGGACTCACTGGCAAGGATGGAGATCTGATACGAGCCAAAAAAATGAACTTGTCAGGTCATGCCGAAGAAATCAGGGGATCGGAGATCATCGACCTGGGTCATGTTGGCGAGGTGGACAGTATTGATCCCGCCGTCGTGGATATGCTCACGGCCAGTGATTTTATCCCTGTTATAGCACCGATTGGAGTTAGTGAAGACGGCGTATCATATAATATCAACGCCGACCTGGTCGCAGGAAAGATAGCCGAAGTCATGGGTGCAGAAAAACTGATGCTTCTTACCAACACAAAGGGGTTACTGGACAAGCAAGGTGACCTGTTAACCGGTCTCGATACGGGACAGGTACAGGCATTGATTAAAGACGGGACAATCCATGGTGGTATGTTGCCAAAAATACGCTGTGCCCTGGATGCAGTAGCGAGTGGCGTAAAGATGGCCCATATAATAGATGGCCGTGTTGAACACGCCGTTCTGCTTGAGTTGTTTACTGATGAAGGGGTAGGCACACTGATTAACGGCTAGCCTGTTATTACTCGGTCAGTTCCTTGTACCTGGCAATAAAACCGGCAAACTCCTTATAAATGTCCTTTTGCTCCTGATGTTTGCTGGCGATGTAGTCTTTTGTGTCCTTGATCTGGCTCTTTAGTTCCTTTATCTGATCCTGAAGCCTTTTCGGTGCGGCCCTGGAACTTCGCTCATAATCACCCGCTGATTGTCGCAACTCCACCAGCTTTTTTTTCTGCGACTTCAGTGTGCCTTCTGCTATCTGAATGGCATTTTCAATGGTTGTAATTTTGTTATCCCGCGCAACAACGATTTCTTCAGGGCTTTGGTAGGTCAACAATAACACCTTGTCCCGGTATTTTTTCTGCCTTGACTTTTCAAGCTTTGCTGCCTTGATTTTATCCAGGCGCCGCTGCTCTTTCAACTCGTCAACGGTCTTGTTTCTCTCTATCATCTCGAGTGTACGGCCGGTTTTATCAATAATCTCACGTGCCTGCCCCGACTCTTCGGGAGGAACACTGTCGCTATAGTGTGTTACGCCCCTGGAGTCCATCCACTTGTACGTCCCTGCGCTGACCGCAAAGGGAGCAAGCATTAAAACAAGAAATACATATACAAATGGACGAATAAAAGACAAACTCAGCAACCTCTCTATTAATTAGTTAGAGTTAAAGTATAACGGAAAATTCAATTTACATTATCCCATGGACTTGAATTCACAACTCATTCTGTTTGTTGTTTCCCTGCTTGCCAATATATTTTCCGCCTTTTCAGGCGGTGGCGCCGGCCTGATCCAGTTACCCTTACTGCTTTTTCTTGGGCTTCCGTTCGGTATTGCCCTGGCAACCCACAAGGTTGCCAGCGTTGCCTTAGGTATCGGCGCAACCCTGCGACATCTTAAGACCAATACACTTGAACTTCGGTTCGCCTTGTTTATTCTTGCAACTGGCCTGCCCGGAGTATTAGTGGGCGCAAACCTGATATTACAAGTTCCTGATAATATAGCGAAATTCTCACTTGGTTGGCTGATCATGGGACTGGGATTTTACTCAATTCTCAACAGGGAACTCGGACAACAATACCGTCCCATGCATCGGGACAGGGCCGGGTACTGGCTGGGAGGGTCAATTCTGTTCCTGATCGGGGCACTCAATGGCTCGCTGACATCCGGAACCGGTCTTTTTGTCACACTCTGGCTGGTGCGCTGGTTCGGGCTGGACTATAAACACGCCGTTGCCTACACACTTGTTCTGGTTGGCTTATTCTGGAACGGCACTGGCGCATTGACCCTCGGGATATTGACAAAAATACACTGGAGCTGGATACCTGCCCTGCTGGCGGGTTCCTTGGCAGGCGGTTATTTCGGGGCACACCTGTCCATCACCAGGAGTAACCGGTTAATCAAGCACGTGTTTGAAGTCATTACAATACTGATGGGACTCAAATTGATAATAAACTGATCTGACCGCATTTCCAGGCCCACTGAAATGGCGTAATTCCATACGATCCATGGCTGAAGTAAATGCCATTCGGCACTGACCCGAAATGTGCAGGCACAAGGCTGTTATCAATGGTCTATCCGTTTTTTCCGGATAGTTTTAAGGCATAGTCCTGCCAGCCTGTCAGGGTCATTTCAGTCTCACTGGTAGCATCTTTTACCTTCACACCCACCAGCATTTCCCTGCCCTTGACCGCCTCCACTTTTTTCATTTCAATGGTGAGGGTAATACCCCTCCTGTTGAGAATGCCCAATGTATATGTACTGCCTAACCAACCCGCACTCTTGTAGTCCTGAAATTTATATCCGTGCTTGCTTATTGCGCAGACAAACAACCCCAGTGTTGTTTCCCCGTTGTAGCCAAGTAGCGCTACATCGCGGGCTTTTTTATCCAGGCCAACACTGTCGAGCTCCTTATAGCAGGCAATTTTTCTGATGCCCTGCTTCATTTCCTTGATACGATCTTTTGCTGCATCCTGATATTCCTTCAGGTTTGAGGGGGCAGGTCGGAATCTAAATAAATTGCCCCCCGATGTCTGAAGCTGTTTCAGACCTGCAACTGTAGCCGGAAGCGCGCTGATTTCTTTCTTGTAACCGTCAAGGGCCTTTATTGCTATATTATTGAGGGCCAGGCCATAAGCCTTTTCAAATTTGTACCAGCCTGTTCCTCTGACCTGACCCAGGCTGCCTTGCATCTTCTGCAAAAATGCAGCCATCTGTTTCAGTCCGGCCAGAGTAGCTGGAAATTTCTTAAGGCTGGCAATAGCATCATCGGCGGCCTTACCGGCAAGGGCAAGTAAACGACCCTTGTAAGCTTGATTGAATGTTACCCATTTACTGCTTTTAAGGCCTCTCAAATCATTTGTCAGCTTTTTGTAATATGCCTGAAGTCGCTTCAGTCCATCCAGGGTGGCCGGGAAGCTGTTAAACTTTTTAATGGCATCGCCTACAATTTTGTCAGCAAGCTTTATACCATAATTCTTTAAGGTAATTTCATGGTTCTTCTTTTCCCTGGATCGAAGATAGACAAACTGGGGGTTCCTGGCCATGACAGCAAGTTTCTGGATATTGGCCTTTGTTGCCTGCATTTTTTTTGCTTTTTTAATTTGATTGTTTTTTATGGAACGGGCCTTGCTAAATTCCGCGTAGAGCTTCTTTTGGTACGCCATAATAGAAGCTTGGGAGTCAATTCTGTTTGGCGGCGTCATGACACCCAACATACCAATGAAACCTGTGGCCCCGCGAAACAGTCCAGCCAACTTATATTTGCGTTTCCTATGAGCCGCCCATGAGGCTTTTTTCGCACTCTGGTAGCAGGTTTTTGCCAAGACTAAAAAATTTTTTACGTCCTTATTGCTCCATTGATTAAAGGTTAAACCAAATGTCGGCTTGAAATACTCATCAATAAAACCAGACAGTAAATATTTACCATCATATTTATAACCTTTATATGTACCCCCCCAATAACTGTCACTCCTGACATTTTTATCCCGTTCATAGGCAGCCGCCGCCCAGGGTATAATCTTGCCGCAATTTGGAAGTTGGGCTGCATGTGCGGCATGCGGCATAAACAAAGTGCTTGTCGTCAGAATCACGACAAATAAAATAAATATATATTTGTTATGCCTGGCTGTATTTATATTTGTCATTCTTGAGGCTCCCCATGATTTGTCTGCTGTTACAGGAAAACGGTATCTGATTTCTTTAGTGCATATCATATCGCAATCGTGGATAGACCGCGATGAAAACTGCACTCTTCTGTCTGTATTCAATAATAAATTGTTATTACCATTCGATGGGCCAGACCATGGAACGGCTACAGAGAATCACCCTGAGCCCGACAGGCCCGTCACTGGTTTTAAACCCCATACCGGTCGCGATAGGAACGGATCAATGCCAGCACATCTTCCTGACCGGATCCATCACCCAGAAATTCGACCAGATCGGACAAACTGACGATATGGGCCACATCGATACTGAATTGTTTTTCTACCTCCTGAATAGCAGAGACATCACCGGTCCCTTTCTCCTGCCGGTCCAGAGATATCACAACACCTGCCAGGGTAGCATCTGCAGCATTCAGAATGGCCACGGATTCACGTATGGCAGTACCGGCTGTGATGACATCGTCTATCACCAGTACCTTGCCCTGAAGCGGTGACCCGACAATGGATCCACCCTCACCATGGTCTTTGGCCTCCTTGCGGTTAAACGCATAAGGCACATTTCTGTTGTGGTGATCGGCCAACGCGATGGTGGTACTGGCTGCCAGGGGTATGCCTTTATAAGCCGGGCCGAAAATCATATCAAACTCGATAGCCGATGCCACAATGGCCTCGGCATAATAGCGACCCAGACGTGCCAGGCTGGTACCCGTATTAAACAGACCACTATTAAAAAAATAAGGGCTGGTACGGCCTGATTTCAATATGAATTCACCAAAGCGAAGCACGCCTGTCTCTATGGCGAATTCAAGAAAATCATGTTTATAGGCCTGCATGCAAAAATACTCCTGAAGCGTATTGGCAGAATATAGGTAAAAGGCAAAAGGGACAAGATAAAAGGGAAAAGGGAAAAATCTGGCACAACCCTTTTTTAGCTTGTACCTTGTATCTTGTATCTTTTCCCTTGTACCTTTTCCCTTTTATATTTACCCTGTCATAATGTCGTAATGAAAATCATCAGCGCAAATCTTAATGGAATACGGGCAGCGGCAAAAAAAGGTTTCTTTGACTGGATGAAACGCCAGAAGGCCGATGTAATTTGCATACAGGAAACAAAGGCCCAGGAAGACCAGTTGGCCGACCCTGTCTTTCATCCCAAAGGGTATCATTCCTTTTTTTATGATGCACAAAAGAAAGGATACAGTGGTACCGCCATTTATACGCGTCACGAACCGGACCGCGTCAGCTTTGGTCTCGGCTGGGACCACTGTGATACAGAAGGCCGTTACCTCCAGGCCGATTTTGGTCGCCTCAGCGTTGCATCACTATACCTGCCTTCGGGATCATCCAGTGAGGAAAGACATGCGAACAAACTCGACTTTATGAGGCGTTTTGCACAGGAGTTGCGTCGTATGCGTAAACAGAACCGTGAATACATCATCTGTGGTGACTTGAATATCGTACACAAGGAAATCGATATAAAAAACTGGAAAAGTAACCAGAAAAACTCGGGCTGCACACCTGAAGATCATGCGTGGCTGGATGAGGTCTTTGGCCCCATCGGGTTTGTTGATGCATTCAGGGTCATCAACAGAAAACCGGATCAATATACCTGGTGGTCGAACCGCGGACAGGCCTGGGCAAATAATACAGGTTGGCGCATTGATTACCAGATCGTTACACCCGGCCTGAAAGACAGGATACGTAAAACCTCCATCTATAAAAACAGGCGCTTCTCCGACCACTCACCGTTGATTATGGAATATGACTACGAAATCCGGTAACTCCTGAATAATCAATTACACGCCCCAATAGAAAAGCCGCCTGGAAGGCGGCTTTTTTAACACTCGACTGAACCCGCTTTTCAGGCAGGCATCGGGCTGTAGTTACGCAAACTGCGTGCATAATCCTGTAATGCCTTGATGCCGGTTTCTTCTGCCTGTGCACACCAGTCTTTTAATGCCTGCACCAGTGTTTCATGGCTGGCCGCAGCACGATTCCATACTTCCTGCAACTGCATACGGAACTTGTACACAGTCTCCAGTTCCTGACTGGAGTTCAGCACCTCATCGAGCTCGGACCTGGAATTCTCATCCATTTGCGGGTATTCCCGTATCAACAGTGATTTGGCCTTGCGCAGGGCCTTCTGGCAAGTACTGTCCTCACATGCCTGCTGACTCAGAACCGGCAGGGTTACTTGCCTGGCATAGTTTGCCATGACATGCAGACGGTTTGCGAAAACCGCCTTGATGGTTTCAAGGTCAATGGTATCCCTGCTTTTGTCGATATGTGGCCGGGGGGCAACCTTTTTCACCTTGATCAGCCCCAATGCCGACAGCACGCGAATATACATCCAGCCTATATCAAACTCCCATTTCTTCATGGAGAACTTGGCGGAACTCGGAAAGGCATGATGATTGTTGTGTAATTCTTCACCGCCAATCCAGAACGCAATGGGCCACAGGTTGGTAGAGGCATCCCGTGTTTCATAATTTCGATAACCCCAGAAGTGTGCCAAACCGTTAATGATCCCGGCGGCATGGAATGGAATCCAGACCATCTGGATAGCCCAGACCACGATGCCCGCGGCACCGAATAAAAAGACATCGAGCAACAGGTTCAGGTAAATACCGCCTTGCTTGAAGTGGGTATAAACCTTGTTCTCGAGCCAGTCATCGGGTGTACCATGGCCATAGTCATCCATGGTTGCCTGTACCTTCGCTTCATTTTTATAAAGGCCTACGCCATCCCACAAGACCTTGTTGATACCATCGACCATCGGGCTATGCGGGTCTTCTTCTGTTTCACATTTGGCGTGGTGCTTGCGATGAATGGCAACCCATTCCTTGGTCAACATACCGGTGCTCATCCACAACCATAGTCGGCAAAAATGCGCCAGTGCCGGGTGCATGTCCAGGCCGCGGTGTGCCTGGTGACGATGCAAATAAATAGTGACGCAGGCGATGGTCAGTTGAACCATGGCCAGTACGACTAAAACCAGTTGAAACATATCCAGATTGAGAAATCCCCTATCCAGAAATGTAAGAATTTGATCTAACATTGGACGCTACTCTCTATAAAATATAGTTAATTAAGAACATGAGGCATTCTGCATCCTCTTCTTGAGGACAGACTATAGTGTAATTACTGTGCCCCTGTCCAGCGAAGGTTTCCCTTCAGCACCGGATAATTCAAATAAAATCAACCAGTTTGGTTATTATTAGCCTACATTGATATCTCTCTGCTGTGCCGTTAACCTTATGAGGCGCATATAAATGTGGGGACACGGGGCCGATATAACCAAAAAAAGACCGTCTGCCTCACGGATGCGGTAACCGGGCGACCCTGGATGGCATGTCTTGATCAGGCTGGCCGGTTTCATGTCCGGATTGTGGGTCAGCCCAACATGTACTTGCCGTTTACGTTTCAACTACATTCGTTACGGGTTAACGGGACAGGGCCGTGTCGATATATCTGATATAGGGGTGAAACATTCACAATTCAATGTTTACGCTGGCCATTTCGATCAAATCGACCCTGAAAACCACTTCCGTTTGCGGTTTGTTATGATCATCTCCACAATAATATTTACCATCAGACCGAGCAAAAACCATGCCTGAATTACCAGAGGTTGAGACGACCCGCCGTGGCATTGAACCACACCTGCTGGATCGAAAAATCAAACGCGTTATCGTCAGGGATCGGCGTTTGCGGTGGCCAGTCAGTTCAAGACTGGCAAAAGAGGCAACAGGCAGCCGGGTTCATTCGGTTCGGCGGCGCGCCAAATATCTGTTGATTGGAACGGATACGGGTACCATCATTATCCACCTTGGCATGTCGGGCAGTTTACGAATACTGCCATCGTCCACCCCGGCTGAAAAACACGACCATTTTGACCTGGTTATTGAAAATAACCTTGTCCTGAGATTACGGGATCCACGCCGCTTCGGGGCGGTTTTATGGACGGGTAAAGACCCGCTGAAACATAAACGACTGGCGGGCCTGGGCCCTGAACCGTTAACAGATCAATTTAATTCCAACACCATCCACAAGCAGGCCAGTGGGCGAATACTGCCCGTAAAGACATTTATCATGACCGCTAAAATTGTTGTCGGGGTTGGAAATATCTATGCCAGCGAGGCCCTTTTCCGTGCCGGGATACACCCGGAAACCGCGACTGGAAAAATTTCAAAGCAACGACTGGGCAGACTGGTTATGGCTATCAAGTCTGTACTGAGCCAGGCCATCGAACAGGGAGGGACCACCCTGAAAGATTTTACCCGAAGTGATGGAAAACCCGGCTATTTCAGCCAGTCACTGAATGTCTATGGGCGGGAGGGTAAAAACTGTTATCAATGCGGCGGGATTATCCGCAAGCTTATGATCGGGCAACGCTCGACCTTTTATTGCCCCCGATGCCAACGATAAAATCATAATTCACTACATTACAAGTGGTTAGCGATAATCTCTGTAAAATGCTATGATATTCACCCGTTGAACATCGCCAGGATAGCTTTATGGAAATGAATGAATTAACCGGTGGAGATATCAGCGCCTGCGCATCCAATTCACCCTTTGCCCTGCAGGTACTGGGAGACAGTATGGAGCCGGAGTTCATGGATGGTGCGATCATCATTGTCGACCCCGCCGTACCCCTGCACCATGGTGCATACATTGTTATTGACTATAAAGGTGAAACCACGTTCCGGCAGTTTATTGTACGGGATGAAAAACATTATCTGGTCGCACTAAATAAAGCATATGAAGAAATGCTGATCACAGAGGAATACCGTATCCGCGGCATCGTATCCCAACAGGCCCGTAGCCGAAAACTCGGTATCAAAAAATCCATTCACTACCTTAAATAGACTCACTGGCAAATAAAACCACCCGGCCAGCCTGAAGGAACCATCCTGCCTCTAATAACCGTAAGTTAATTCAGACACAGGATGGCCCGTGGTTGTTATGCCGCATTTTTCGCATGGCGGGACATATAGTGTTCCAGATCTTCAGCACCACCAATGAGATCACCATTAATGAATACCTGTGGCACGTTCCGGCCTTCACGATTCTCTAACATGGTTTATCCCCCTTTCGGTTAATCGGTTTACTATCTGTCTGTGGAGTGAATTATCGAACATAACCATAAATCGGTATAATCGTTTAAATTAATTATATTGATCGTTTTTGACTATTAATAATACGTGCATGATGAGTATACAGAGCGGGACAATGTACTTTCACTCCGTGATTATGTCGGTTAATCTTGGGGCATCACTCTCATATACAGGAATGCAGCCATGTTACTGACTCAGCCCGGCATACTCGCAGAGGGGACCAGCCTCGCCCGTTATTTGACCTTTACTGTCGGCGCCGAAGCCGGGATTAAAACCGCATTAACCGCCCTGGCAAACAGCATTGAAACGGATTCAACCGTGGTTGGTCTTGGGCAATCGCTGGTCAGTCTCCTGGGCAAGGAGGTTCCGGGCCTGCGGTCCCTGCAACCGCAAACCGGGCCTGGCATCGACATCCCGTCAACACCGGCTACGCTGTGGTGCTGGCTGCGCGGTGTTGACCGTGGTGAACTGTTCCATCGCTCACGCCAGATAGAATCCTTGCTTGCACCGGGTTTCATGCTGGTAGATGCAATCGATGCCTTTCAGTATGACCAGAATCGTGACCTGAGCGGTTATGAGGATGGCACAGAAAACCCCTCGGGAGAGGCCGCAATTCAGGCCGCCATCGTCCAGGGTCAGGGCCCGGGGCTGGACGGAAGCAGCTTTGTTGCAGTCCAGCAATGGTTACACGATTTTGATGTTCTGGATGAGATGACAACTGAACAGCGTGACGATGTAATCGGCCGTCATATCAGTGATAACGAGGAATTTGAAACCGCACCGGAATCAGCCCATGTGAAACGGGCGGCACAGGAAAGTTTTGATCCGGAGGCCTTCATACTTCGCCGTTCCATGCCGTGGGCCGAGGGTATGGATGCTGGCCTGGTCTTTGTGGCCTTTGGAAAATCTTTTGATGCCTTTGAAAAAATACTGGGCCGAATGCTCGGTAATGAAGACACCATTCGTGATGCCCTGCTCACATTCACACGCCCGGTCAATGGCGCCTGTTTCTGGTGCCCGCCGGTCAGGAACGGCAAACTGGATCTGGATATATTATCTCTTCAGGATTTTATGGCGGGCGCGTCCTCTTTTTAACGGGTTTTCGGGCAATAACCGGGGAGACGGTATCGGGCAGATTTTCCAGAATAACCCGTGCAAACTCATCCAGTGCCTTTCGTCCCGGGTAACTTTTCCTGAACACCAGCGAGACACGACGGTATGCATCCTTCAGGTTCAGCTTGCGGGCAACAATGCCACTTCCGCTGGCCCACGACCCACGCAGGGCGAGCGCCGGAACGAGGGTTGAACCAAACCCGGCACCGACCAGTTGCAACAAGGTCTCCAGGCTCGATGCCCGCAAGTCAGCCATATCACCCTGCCCCTTGCGATCCTTAAGGTGACAGACATCCATTGCCTGTTTTGCCAGACAGTGGCCTTCCGATAATAACAACAGCTCCGTTTTATCCAGGTCTGACCTGGAGATTTCATCTTTATAATAAAACGGATGTTCGCGCGGATATGCAAGCCAGAATGGCTCATCAAATAATGGTATGACGTCCAGGCTCTGTTCATCTACGGGTGTCGCCAGCAGGGCGGCATCAATCTCGAAATTGTGCAATCTCCCCAGCAGAATATCGGTCATTTCTTCAGACAGGACCAACTTCATTTGCGGATGCTGTTTTTTCAGTGGCATCAGGATCAGTGGCATTAAATAGGGGCTCAGGGTAGGGATTGCACCGATACGCAACGGCCCGGCCAGTGGGTCCTGGTGGGCAAGTGCCAACTGCTGAATGGCACCGACCTGTTCGAGAATCCGGTATGCATGCGCCATAATGGCCTCGCCTATCGGGGTAATCTCCACCGAGCGATTGGTACGCTCGAAAATGATCACCCCCAGCTCCTCTTCCAGCTTTTTTATCTGGCCGCTGAGGGTCGGCTGACTGACAAAACAACGCTCGGATGCCTTTCCGAAGTGGCGGGTCTCTGCCACGCTAATGATATATTTCAGATCTCGCAGATTCATGATTAATACGGGTAGAATAATAGATAAAAACTATGACCCATAGTATAAATAAATAATTTTGAATATCAATTGTCCAGACAGGATATGGGGCATCATACAGCGGTTTTATTGATCAGCATTGTTCCCAGGGAAGCCCGCGAAACCGCCAGCCATTCATTGTACTACGCTGATGGTTCTCATCCAGCTCACCTTCAAAGCCTTCTGTCACATGATATATCTGCTCAAGTCCGGCCTCGATTAATTTCCAGCCCGCTTCCTTGGAGCGCTTGCCACTTCGACAAATCAGAATAACAGGTGCACAGTGCTCTCCCGGCTCACAACTGACCCCGCCCAGCATCAGCTTGCGTATTTCGGTAACAAAATTCGGGTTGACCACCCAGTCAGGCTCGTCAATCCACGGAACATGCACTGCACCGGACGGATGGCCGACAAACAGATACTCCATTGTCGAACGAATATCGACCAATACTGCGCGGTGGTCGGCCTGAAACTTGTCCCAGGCCTGTTGTGGTGTCAATTTGCCTAATTTATCATTATTTTTTGTCATCACTTCACACGATTATATGCCCGTCTTTACCGACAAGGATAGTAGAAAACACCGGCACATGCCGCCTGACGGATGATTTCAGGATAATGGGCCCGCTACGCATGAAACTTAATCGCCTGAAATGTATCAAACAATTCATCCCGACAAAAATATGTGAAAGCAGGTAGCCAGGCTATGCCCGATAAACACCAGTTGCAATGCATGGAGATATGGGGCGGCAATCATTTCGCCGAAAGCTGTATCAACCTGGGTGGGCTGGATGCCTGGGTCTACAGTCGTCCTTATGGCGGTGCAAAAGACGGGGGTGACGTTCATTATTTATCATCCTGTGCAACAGGTCGAATTACACGTTTGCTGGTTGCAGATGTAAGCGGCCACGGCGAAGATGTGGCCGATACTGCCCTTGCATTACGACAACTCATGCGCCGATATGTTAATTTCATCAGCCAGACCCGTTTCCTGAAGTCCCTGAATCAGCAGTTTTTAAATAAATCCAGACAGGGTCGTTTTGCCACGGCCGTCGCCCTGTCATATTTCGCCCCCGTCAATGAACTGAGATTATGCAATGCAGGGCATCCTCACCCGCTGATTTTCAGGAAACGGACAGGGCAATGGGAACTTGTGCAACAGGATTCATCTGCCGAAAAAGAGATGAGCAACATCCCCCTCGGCGTAACCGGCGATGTCAGTTATTCAGAAATTCATTTACGCCTGAACAAGGATGATATGATGCTGTGTTATACCGACTCACTCATTGAAGCAAGGCTGCCCGACGGGTCCATGCTGGGCGAATCCGGTCTGTGTGCATTGCTTAATTCCTTCACAAACCTGCAGAAACAAAACCTGATTGCCGTCCTGCTCGAAAGCATCTCTGCACAATCTCCGTCCGGTTTAACCCATGACGATATTACCGCCCTTTTGATCAGCCCGAACAATAACGACTACAAGACACCACTCCATAAAAAACTGGTGGCTCCGCTGGTTTTTGCCGGAAATGTGTTGAGATCATTCAAGACTGGCAACACCACCATCCCCTGGCCCGAATTGACCCTGCAAAATATAGGTGGCGCCATGCTGGACAAGCTCAACAGATCAAAAAAAGGGAGTTGAGCCCATGGCTGTCCCGTTAACTTTATGAAGCACATATAGATGTGAGGACATGGGACCGGTAAGCCGAGTCAAGACCTTCTGCCGCACGGATGCGGCAGCCGAGCCGCCATGGATGGCCTGTTTTGCGTGTCTTGATTCGGCTTGCCGGTCCCATGTCCGGATTGCGGGTTAGCCCGAAACGCACTTGCCGCTTACATTTCAACTGTATTCGTTACATGTTAACGGGACAGTGAGTTGAACCAGGCACCCGGTTGCAAAGCCACTTTTTCATTCTTTCTTCAGGGAGTATCTGATTAATTCCGGGCGAAACAGATGGTGCTCGGAAAATACAGATTAAAGGCATCGAATCGCACGTAATAGCAAGCTATAGCGAAGATTCGCAACACAGAAACCGGGTTTTCCGAGTGTAAGATGCGAGTTCATGAATTGATCAGAGGTCCCCCAGGAGCCTGCCCTTTTCCCTGCCGTCAGGCCACTTCATTTCCCTGCAGTTTTTTATACTTGACCATCAACTCATCCTGGCTCTCGACTCGATCCGGGTCTTTCGGAATGCAATCAACCGGGCAGACATCGACACACTGTGGCGTGTCATAATGGCCTACACATTCCGTACACAGATCCGGGTTGATCTCGTAGATCTCATCACCCTGGAAAATTGCAGCATTCGGGCATTCAGGCTCACATACATCACAATTGATGCATTCATCAGTGATCAACAACGCCATAATATCCTCCTGACCCGGCTGGTCTTTATATTAAGCATATATATGACTATATTAGCGCATCCTTCTATTTAATGCAGCCCCGACCTTTTTATGAACAAATTCCGATACATCGCCACCCAGACCTGCAATCTCCTTAACCAGACTGGAGGATATGTAACTATATTGTTCCGCCGGGGTCAGAAACAGCGTTTCAACAGCGGGTGCCAGACGGCGGTTCATGCCCGCCAGCTGGAACTCGTATTCAAAGTCCGATACCGCCCTCAAACCACGCAGGATCACCCTGGCATCGTGTTTCTGTACAAAGTCGACCAGTAGCGTATCAAAACTGCACACCATGACATTATCGACCCCGACAAGCACATCTTCTGCCAGACCAACCCGCTCTTCGATGGGAAAAGTCGTTGTTTTTAAAGGGTTCTCTGCCACAGCCACAATCACTTGCTCAAACAACAGCACGGCACGGTGTACAAGATCCGTGTGGCCATTGGTAATCGGGTCAAATGTGCCCGGATAGACTGCGATTCGCTTATTCATCCGTCCCCCTGTCCGGTGCCTGTGCAAGACAATAGCTGGCCTGTCCAGCCTGCCTGGACTTCAATACTACCCAGTTTTCGGGTAAATCGGGAGCCTCCAGGCCACTTTCCTGCTCCAGATACAGCAACCCCCTGTCTTCAACCAGCCGGTTTTTATCCAGTCTGCGCACACATTCCATTACCAGGCCCTGCTTATAGGGCGGGTCGATAAACACGATATCGAATGTTCCGCATCCGGGTGTCCCGAGATAAACCAGTGCATCATTATTAACCAGTCCTGCCCGGTCTCCTGCATTTAATTCGTGAATGCCGGACTGTAAACTCTTGACCACATAAGGATCTTTCTCGACAAATACCACCTCCCTTGCACCGCGGGAAAGGGCCTCAAGCCCCAGCACGCCACTGCCGGCAAACAGATCCAGACAACGTGCACCTGGCACATACCCCTGCAGCCAGTTAAACAAGGTTTCCCGTACACGATCGGGGCTGGGACGAAGCCCCCGGGCATCGGGAAAGCCGATCTTGCGGCCACGCCAGTCGCCAGCGATGATACGAACCTGGTTGCCCGTGTGTTTTTTGTTTTTTGGCTGGCGGCGTGGCATGGGTAAATGGGTTGTTTACTGTCCCCCGCCAACAATAACCGTCACCATCCTGTCGACGTGCAACCGCCTGCGCAGGGTCTCTCGTATCTGTTTCAATGTAATGGCATCTATTTTTTTATTGAAGTCGTTGAGGTAGGTCAACGGCAATTTATAAAACCCGATCATGGCCAGGTATCCCAGGATTTTTTTGTTACTGTCAATACGCAGTGGAAATCCCCCGGTGATGTTTTTACGTGAGGCAATCAGCTCCTTTTCGGTTATACCCTTGTCGATAAAATTCCTGATGGTTTCACGTAATACCTTGACACCCAGGTCAACCTGGGTATTTTTGGTCTGCATCCCTGCCTGAAAGATACCCTTGCGCGCCAATGGCAGAAAGTAGCTGTAAACACTATAGGATAAACCGCGTTTTTCACGTATCTCTTCACCCAGACGTGAAACCAGCCCCCCTCCACCCAGCGCATGATTGCCCAGGTACATGACAAAGTAGTCAGGGTCTCCGCGATAGTTTCCGGGTTGCCCCATCAGCACATGGGACTGCGATGACGGGAAAGACAGCCGGATTGTTTTTGCTTCCTTTAGCTCTGCAACCTCAGGTAAAGGGGGGGCCGCCTTGCCGGAAGGGACTTTTTCAAGCAGCCGTTCAACCATGCTGGCGGCCGCCTTTTTGTCAAGATCACCAACAATCGCAATTGTCGCGTTGCGGACAACATAGTATTTTCTGAAGAAATTTTTCAGGTTATTGCGTGAGATATTATTGATCGTTTTTTCGGTACCATTTGGCATATTGCCGTAGGGGTGATTACCATAAATTGCCTTGTAAAAGGCCCGCGAAGCCACCGCTCCGGGATTCTGCCTCTCACCCTTCAAACTGATCAGATATCTTTTTTTCTCCCGGTCAAAATCTTTTTTCGAGAAATTCGGTTTTTCAAGAACCAGGGACAAGGTATCAACCGCCGGGTCGAGCCACTTCTTTTGTGACAGGCTGCGCAGCTTCAGCCATGCCATATCGCGATCCACATCATGACTGAATATGGCGCCGACACCTTCAAAACGCTGTGCGATTTGAGTTGCATCAAGACCCCCCGCGCCCATCCCCAGCATATGGTTGGTCAGTGATGACAGCCCGGACAGATCACCATCCCTTGCACTCCCGGCGTTAAAGGTAATCTGAAGGTCTACAATCGGCAGGCCGGGCGCATGGACATAATACACCTCGGCACCATGGCGGCTCTGCCAGTATTGAATTTCAGGTGTAGCCTGAACAAGGGATGATGCCAGCGACAGGCATAGAACAAGGGTAAACCTGAAAATGTTATTAGTGATGACCATGCTGACCTCCTGCAGTTTTGTGGCCTGCTTTTTCATTCATCGGCAAAGGTATCAGTACAGCGACGTTGAGCCTGTCCCCGACCAGGTATTTTCGTGCCACGGCCTGTATTTGTTCCGGCGTGATAGACTGGATTTTTTCAACATACTCGTCGATTCGTTTCCAGCCCAGGCCGACCGTCTCATATGTGCCGATCTGCATGGCCTGATAAAATATGGAGTCACGTTCAAATACATTACCCGCCACCACCTGTGCCTTGATACGATCCAGCTCGGATTGACTGACCGGCGTGGTTTGCAATTCCTTTATTTCCTTTAACAGCACTTTTTCTGCCTCCCTGACGGTATGCCCCTGGGCAGGGACCGCTTGGAGCAGAAACAGGCTGGCGAGCCGGGTATTCAGACTATAACCTGCGCTGGCGCTGGTCAGTATCCCCCGTCCCCTGATCAACCGCGTTGCCAACCTCGCACTGGTACCACCATCCAGAATACCTGCCAGCACCTCCAGCGCATAGGGCTCCCAATCATTTTGAGCACCCAGCAGCGCGGGCACAGGATAACCCAGTAACAAGTAGGGTAACTGGGCAGGTATCTTGACCTGTATCCTGCGCATGCCTTTTTGTACAGGCTCTGTCTGTGGCCTGGGTGGAACCAGATCGGTGGAGGGCTTGATCGGGCCAAAATAGGTTTTGGCAAGCGCATAGACCTCTTCTGCATTCACATCACCCGTGACAACAACAGTTGCGTTATTTGGCGCATACCACCTCTTGTACCAGTCTTTCAGATCATCGACCTGCATGTTCTTCAGGTCGTTCATCCACCCTATTGTGGGTATGCGATAGGGGCTGGAGATATATGACACGGCATTGAATTGTTCGTAGGTAAAGGACTCGGGCTTATCCTCGGTACGCAAACGCCTTTCTTCCATGACCACCTTGACCTCTTTCCGGAACTCCTCATCAGTCAACAGTATGTTACGCATCCGGTCTGCCTCAAGCTCAAAACTGACCTTCAGGCGTGATTTTTCGAGGCGCTGGAAATAGGCGGTATAATCACTGCCGGTAAAGGCATTTTCACGCCCGCCATTGGCAGAAATAATCCGGGAAAACTCACCAGGCGGATGTTTTTTCGTCCCTTTGAACATCATGTGTTCAAGCACATGGGATATCCCGGTTGAACCATTATGTTCATAGCTGGAACCTACCTTGTACCATACCTGTGATACAACAACCGGCGCCCTGTGGTCCTCCTTGACAATCAATTTCAGACCGTTGTCCAGACGGTATTCCGAGACGCCCGCCTGGGCCACGATGGACGTCGCCAGGCAGATACAGAATACAGCCAGCTTGTTCACTCTTTGCATAAAATCGGTTTCCTTTTTAAGAAGTGGTAGAATATAGCAGATAATTAACTTATGACCTTCGATAATATGTTTGGTTTCAATAAAAAAAAGTCGAAAAACACCACCGAAAACCCTGAAAAGCAGGGGCTTTTTGCCCGCCTCAGAAATGGATTGTCACGCACACGGTCCAGCCTGACTGATGGCTTGGCCAGTCTGGTTACGGGTAGCAGGCAAATTGATGATGAACTGCTCGAAGACCTGGAAACCCGGCTATTGACCGCCGATGTGGGCGTCGAGGTCACCCGGCAGATTATCAGCGACCTGGGCCGGCAGGTTTCACGCAAACAGCTTGCCGATGGTGACGCCCTGATGACGGCGCTACAGCAGGGCATGAGCGATATCATCGCCCCCTGCAGCCATCCACTCGAAATCGACGGTGACCACAAACCCTTTGTCATCCTGGTCGTCGGCGTCAATGGTGTGGGAAAAACCACGACCATTGGCAAGCTGGCCAAACACATACAGCAGCAGGGCCACTCCGTCATGCTGGCTGCAGGCGATACCTTCCGTGCGGCCGCTGTTGAGCAACTCCAGGCATGGGGCGAGAGAAATAATATCCATGTCGTAGGCCAGCACACCGGAGCAGATTCGGCATCGGTCATCTTTGATGCCGTTGAATCTGCCCGCGCGCACAAGGCCGATGTCTTGATCGCCGATACCGCAGGGCGCCTGCATACCCAGGACAACCTGATGGAGGAGCTGAAAAAAATAAAACGCGTCATAGCCAAACTGGACAAGACAGCCCCCCACGAAGTCATGCTGGTCGTAGATGCAGGCACTGGCCAGAATGCCCTGTCCCAGGCCAGCCAGTTTAACCAGGCAGTCGGGTTGACTGGCATTACCATCACCAAGCTGGATGGAACAGCCAAGGGCGGCATTATCTTTGCCATTGCCAATAAACTGAAAATACCCATTCGCTTTATCGGCGTCGGGGAAGGTATAGACGACCTGCGCGTCTTCGATGCCGGGGAATTTATCAGGGCATTGTTTGGGCAGGACAAGTAGCCTGAAAAATAATTCACCCATACCATCAACAGGCAGGATCATCTAGAATAATAGTCGGTCACCCGACAATAACTGGCAGACTGCACATATGATTCGTTTTCAGAACCTTTTCAAGCGTTACCCCGGGGGGCATGAGGCTCTCTCCGATGTGTGCTTTGATCTGGATGATGGCGAGATGGCATTTTTAACCGGGCATTCCGGTGCAGGCAAGAGCACCTTGCTCAAGATTATTTCCCTGATAGAAAAACCCACCCGTGGACAGGCGCTGTTGAATAACATCAATCTGGCCACGGTAAGCAGGCGAAAAATTCCATTCATGCGCAGGAATATCGGCATTATTTTTCAGGATCACCAACTGCTGTTTGACCGTACTGTCTCTGATAACGTCGCCCTTCCGCTAATAATTGCCGGATACCGGCACCAGGAAATCGGCAAGCGGGTACGTGCCGCACTGGACAAGGTAGGGCTGCTTGGAAAAGAAAAACAAATGCCGGTCACCTTGTCTGGCGGCGAACAACAACGGGTTGGCATTGCTCGCGCCGTGGCCAACAAACCCCCGATGCTACTTGCCGATGAGCCCACCGGAAACCTTGATCCCGAATTATCCCGGGAAATCATGAAATTGTTTGAAAGTTTTAACCAGGTCGGCGTCACCGTCATGATTGCAACACATGATCTGGACCTGGTTAATCGCATGGGCCACCGTGTCCTTACATTGAATCAGGGAAGGTTACACAATCAAATTGATGAGCGTCTTTCATCATGAAACAGTCAGCAAAGGAAAATACAACTCGTGGTGCCGCCGATGCAAGCAGGCCGAACTCCCGCTTCACCGCGTACCTTCTGAATCACGTACAGGTTTTTCTTTCCAGTCTGGGCAAGCTGTACAGGTCGCCATTATCCAACCTGATGACGATTGCAGTTATTGGTATCGCCATGGCATTCCCCTCCGGCCTGTATCTTTTATTGCAAAACCTGCAGACAGTCAGTGGTGGCTGGAATGGTGCGGCACAAATATCCCTGTTTGCAAAACTCAGTGTTAATGATGCCCGTGCGGCAGAATTGGGCCAACAATTGCGGCTGATGCCGGAAATAAAATCTCTTCAGGTATTGTCGAGAGATGAAGCCATGACCGAGTTCCAGAGCCTGTCCGGTTTTGGTGAGGCACTGGATGTACTGGATGACAACCCGCTACCGGCCGTATTAATTATCAAACCCACCGAGGAAAGCAGTACGCCGGCGCAGATTGCTATTCTGGTGGAAAAACTGCGTCTCATTCCGGAAATAGAAATTGCACAGCTGGATATGCAATGGGTAAAACGACTTTATACCATAATGGAAATTGGCCAGCGTGGCGTATTCACCATCGCTGGCCTGCTGGCCCTGGCTGTATTACTGACAGTCGGTAATACGATCAGGCTGGATATACAAAGCAGGCGTGACGAAATTGTAATTGTCAAACTCATCGGTGCCACCAATGCCTTTATCAGAAGACCCTTTCTGTATACAGGGTTCTGGTACGGGATATTGGGCGCCACCATGTCGTGGATCATGATCGAGGCATCGCTGGGTTTTTTAAGTGGCCCGGTACAACATCTTGCAGGCCTGTATAACAGTAGCTTCACATTATCTACGTTACTATGGCAGGATACGCTGATACTTCTTGGCTCCGGCCTGTCGCTTGGGCTGATCGGCTCGTGGATCGCGGTGAGCAGGCATCTGCACGAAATTGAGCCCCGCTAGCCCGCATTTCTCACCAGGATCGCGGAAGCAGGCTTGTCCGGCCACCGGTCTCAATATAAAACTGAAAATACTTTACTAAAGGTATTGTTAAATATTCAAACTCAGCCATACTTTGTACTTAACAGTATTCTATCCATGCGAGAATGATAGATTCAGCGTCCCTGTGGTGTTTCACAGCAT
>DRJK01000059.1 GCA_011052215.1 Gammaproteobacteria bacterium | reverse complement strand
TATTACCGGGCAAATAAATCATCAAAAATATAGCAATAACAGATTTTAAGGAGTTGCATTAAAATGTCGGTAGCATATGCAATTTTACTCTATGTGGCATCAGCTGTTTTTTTCGGCGGAGTGTTCTTTAGGGTTTTAAAGTACTGGCGCACTCCAGCACCACTCAAGATTCCCACAATGCCGGCCCCTGTAACGCAGGCTGGTGTTGTTATGAGAATGGCGCGTGAAGTTGTACTGTTTGAAAGCCTTTTTAAATCCAGTATGTGGACCTGGATTTTCGGATGGATGTTCCACGTCTCCCTGCTGCTGGCATTTTTTCGCCACTTGCGATATGCAATCAGCCCTGACAATATTTTATGGCCCCTCATTAATCTGGAGCTGGTACAGGCTGCGGGGAAATATGCAGGCATCTTCATGTTAATTGGCCTGCTCGGCCTGTTGGCTCGCCGGATTTTTGTTGAAAGAGTTCGCTACATCTCAGGCCCGTCAGATTATCTGATGTTGATACTGATTCTTACCATTGCCGGTACCGGCTTGTCGATTACATTTCTGGATCCAACCGATATAGTTTCACTGAAAATATTTGTACTGGGTCTGTTCCGATTTAATCTTCAACCTTTGCCATCAAGCTTGTTATTGCAGACGCACCTGGCCATGGTTGCTTTACTTATGATTGTCTTCCCCATTAGTAAGCTGTTACATGCCCCGGGTATTTTCTTTAGTCCGACTCGTAACCAGGTGGACGATGCCAGGGAAAAACGTCATCTCGTTCCCTGGGCTGCGAAACTGGATGCAACTCGTGGTCATAAAATAGAGATAAAGGGATAAACCGTGGCTGATTTCGAAACTCCAGAATACAGAGAATATCCAAGTATCCCCGTCATCAATGAAGGGGCCATGGCTGGCAGTTCACCTTTCATAGCCAAACCACCCCATCAGGAACCACTGGGTTACCCGGGTGAACTGGTTGAAAACTGGCAACAGGTGGCGATTGATAAAATGGGTGAATTACTCGGCAAATACCGGGGGTTCCAGGTCTTCATGGACATCTGTGTGAAATGCGGTGCATGTACAGACAAATGTCAATATTTTATAGGAACAGCAGACCCGAAAAATATGCCCGTTGCACGTCAGGACCTGCTCCGCAGCGTTTATCGCCGCTATTTTACCTTTGCAGGAAAATATTTCCCGAAACTGGTTGGTGCGCGTGATTTAACCAAAGAAGTACTGGACGAATGGTATAGTTACTTTCACCAGTGCTCACAATGCCGACGTTGCTCTGTTTACTGTCCGTACGGAATCGACACTGCCGAAGTTTCGATGGCAGCACGTGAAATCCTGGATGCCGTTGGCGTTGGCCAGAAATACTGTAATGAAATTATAGCCAAGGTATTCAAGATTGGTAACAACCTGGGGCTGCCGGAACGTGCCCTCAAAGACACCCTGCTGGATCTGGAAGAGGAAATTGAAGAAGATACCGGCATACCCGTAAAGCTTCCTCTGGATGTAAAGGGTGCCGATATATTACTGATCACCCCGTCCGCTGACTTCTTTGCCGAACCTCACATTGATGGTCTTATCGGTTATGCGAAGGTCTTCCATGAGGCCGGTGTTAACTGGACATTAAGTTCACATGCCTCTGAGGCAGGTAACTTCGGTATGTTTATAGGCAGTTATGAAAACATGCAGGAAGTTGCCATGCGTGTTCGCCAGGCAGCACTGGATCTGGATGTCAAGCGCATTGTTCACGGTGAGTGTGGCCATGCGTGGCGTGTCGCTTACAGTTTCTGGAACACATTAATTGGCCCCTGGGATTTCCTTGACCAGAAATATCCGATTCCACAACACATTTGTGAATACACCTGGGATCTGATGCAAAATGGCGGGCTTAAACTGGATAAATCAGAAAATGACCACCGTGTTGTTACATTCCATGACTCATGCAATGTTGCCCGCGCAACGCGTATGGGCGACAAACCCGGCGGTCAGTTCGAGATTCCACGAAATGTTATTAAAGCCGTGTGTAATAACTATGTCGAAATGGATGAGGATACGATCAAGGAAGGTACTTTCTGCTGCGGTGGTGGTGGTGGATTATTGACAGATGACTTGATGGAGATCCGTGTAAAAGGCGCCCTCCCCAGAATGGAGGCATTGCACGAGATAGTAGAAGACAATGGCGTAACCCATATGGCGGCAATTTGCGCCATCTGCAAGAGCCAGTTCACCAAGGTGCTGCCCTATTACAAGATGCCAATGGACATGATCGTCAGTGTACATCAACTGGTTGGCGATGCGATAGTCCTGACAGGGTCAGAGGCAGATTCATCTCGGGAAGAGACTGCCGAGGGCGCGAACGAGTAACGGTTTTTGGAATTGCATAGCTCATAGACAGAATTATTATTCATTTATCAGCCAAGGCTGTAAAACGCAGATTATTAGGAGACTGAATGATGGCAACATCCAGCGACGATATGAAAAAAGATCTTACCTTCAGAAGATTTGAAGAAGGTGACATTCAATGGGGTTCATGGACCAAGAAGATCTTTAAAGAAGATACTTCATACAAATGTCCTACCTATGTGCATCGTACACCACCCTGCCAGGGAAGCTGCCCTTCCGGCCAGGACATCCGTGGATGGCTGGATATCGTACGTGGCATAGAAAAACCGGAAGATGATATGGCCTGGCAGGAATATGCATTCCGTCGTTCTACCAATGCCAATCCGTTCCCTTCAATAATGGGTCGTGTGTGCCCCGCTCCCTGTCAGGACGGCTGTAACCGTAACCAGGTAGAAGATTTCGTTGGCATCAATTCAGTTGAACAGTTCATTGGTGATACTGCACTGACAAACAAATTTACCTTTGAAGCACCACCTGCGGATACTGGCAAAAAAATAGCCATCATTGGTGGCGGGCCGGCTGGTTTGACAGGTGCATACCAGTTACGTCGTATGGGTCACGCCTGTACTATTTTTGATAACCATGACGAGCTTGGCGGATTTATGCGTTATGGTATTCCTGGCTATCGTACGCCACGCGACGTACTGGATGGCGAAATAAAACGCATCGTAGACATGGGCGTAGAAATCAGGACCAACACCAGGATCGGGGAAGACATCACTGTTGAACAACTGGAAAAAGACTATGATGCAATCTTATGGGCATTAGGAACACACTCCGGAAAAATTGCACCTGTTACCGGTGGTGACGCTTCCAACAGCATTAGTGGCATCGACTTCCTGGCCGCCTTTAATGAAGGTCGTCTGCAGGCTGTGTCCGGCAATATCATTGTCATTGGTGGCGGTGATACATCTATCGACGTTGCATCAGTTGCCCGCCGACTGGGGGCAATTACCAACATCAACGAAAATGACAGGCCGGAAAATATCGTTTTGGGTCACACGGCTCATGATGTCGCCTCTACCGCAGCACGTGAAGGTGCAAATGTAACACTGACTTCCCTGTTCCCTGTTGAGAACATGACAGCCGCAGAACACGAAGTAAAAGACGCCAGGCATGAAGGCGTTACTATTCTCGGCAGTGTTATGCCCGTTGAAGCGATCAAGGGTGATGATGGCCGTATCGTCAAGGTTAAATATGCCAAGTGTGAAATGGATGGTAACCGTCCGGTTCCTGTTGAAGGTTCAGAGTTTGAGATTGACTGTGACCTGCTGGTTTCTGCAATAGGTCAAAGCGGCGCACTGGGTGGCCTGGACATAGATAATGGCAACGGCTTTATCGATGCCGACAAGAACTATGGGGTACCCGGCAAACCCGGTCACTTTGTTGCAGGTGACATCGTTCGTCCGCACCTGCTGACTACTGCAATTGGTCAGGCTTCGATTGCTGCAGAAAGTATCCATGATTTCCTGACTGATGCAGAGATGGAAAAACGACCTAAAGTAGACGTTCACCACTATAACCTGCTGCAGAAACTACGGGAAACTGGCCTGGAACCCAGCCATTATGAGGCAGATGGTGATCTGCGCGGCACAAGCTCTTCAGACTTTGCAGTCCACAATTATGAAGACCGTTCCAACAATGAAATCATTAAATCCACACAACTGTTCCTGGGCCATTTCGAATTTGAAGAGCGTCATTTACGAACTGAAATTCCTGTGGATCCGGAAAATATTATTGGCAGTTTCCGTGAGCGCATGGAAGGCCTGAGTGAAGAAACAGCACAGGCTGAAGCCAAACGTTGCATGAGTTGCGGCATGTGTTTCGAATGTGATAACTGCGTTATTTTCTGCCCACAAGATGCAGTTAAACGTACTCCGAAAGACCAGACTACCATGGGTCGTTATGTTTACACTGACTATAGTCGCTGTATTGGCTGTCATATCTGTGCCGATGTTTGCCCAACAGGCTACATTGATATGGGTATGGGTGAATAATAAATCAGGATAATAATTATGAAGTATCTGCGTATGATGCTGGTTTTGCTCACTGTTGTGCTACTGGGTAACACAATCGTTTTAGCCGATGTGCCAAAACCTGTAATTCCAAAGGGTAACGCTGAAGAGTGTGTGCTACCTAAAGAAGAAATGCGAGTTGACCACATGAACTATATTCTTCACCAGCGTGATGAAACCATGCACAGGGGTATAAGAACAAAAAAATTCAGCTTAAAAGGATGCATTGATTGTCACACCGTGAAAGATGATGCGGGTAAGATTGTTTCATACAAAGACAAAAAACATTTTTGCAATAGCTGCCATACCTATGCAGCGGTGAATATAGACTGTTTTGAATGTCATGCGTCTACACCAACAGCCAAGGGCACTATCTCCTCTACCGGAGGTAAGAAATAATGAGTAAACCGGGTTCAGAAACCAGTAAAATCAGTCGCCGTAAATTCCTCGGAACAGGCATTACCGTGGCAGGCATGAGTGTTGCGCCAGGTGTTTCACTGATCAATGTTGCAGAGGCCAGACCTCTTGATCAGCCAGTAAGCAGTAAACAGCGCTGGGGCATATTGGTTGATGCAAACAAGTGCTCCAAGGGTTGCACCTCATGTGTTGATGCATGTTTTACTGAAAATGGTCTTAACAGAGGCGACGAACAACACTCCAGACCGGGCCAGAAGGCACAATGGATTCGCAAGATTGATTTACGGGACAAGGCAACTGGTCACGAGGTATCCCTGCCCCTCTTCTGCCAGCACTGCGAGCACCCACCTTGCACTGATGTATGCCCGACAGGCGCATCATTCAAACGCAAGGATGGCCTTGTACTGGTAGACAAGCACATTTGTATCGGCTGTCGTTATTGCATGATGGCCTGCCCTTACAAGGCGCGATCATTTATCCATGAAGAATTAACCCACCAGTTCGAATACGCACCTCGCGGTAAAGGCACTGTAGAAGGTTGCACTTTATGCGTGCATCGTGTTGATCAGGGCAGAAATCCGGCATGTGTTGATGCCTGTAATGCTGCCGGCCACAAGGCAATGTACTTTGGTGACCTGAAAGATAGCAATAGTGAAGTCAGCAAACAATTAAAAATGCATAGCAGCAAGGCTATACGTGCTGACCTCGAATTAAATCCCGGCATTCGCTACCGTGGTATTTAATTATTAAGGAACCTGAATGATGAATAAAATAAACTATCAAGAAATTGAAGGAAGCAGCAGTGGTTTCATAGCCCTGCTGGGCATACTGGGGATCTTTGTCCTGGCCGGTCTGGGCGCAACATACTACATGGAACACAATGGCCATTACGTCACCGGGATGAATAACCAGATAGTATGGGGATTGCCTCATGTCTTCGCTGTTTTTCTGATTGTTGCGGCCTCGGGCGCACTGAATGTGGCCTCGATTGGTACTGTTTTTGGCAAGACTTTATATAAACCCCTGGGCAGGCTTTCATCACTATTGGCCATCGCCCTGCTTGCAGGTGGACTGGCGGTACTGTTACTGGATCTCGGCAGACCCGACCGACTGATCGTGGCCATGACTTACTACAACTTCAAGTCTATATTTGCATGGAATATTATACTTTATAGTGGCTTCTTCGGTATCACCATCGTCTATGTCTGGATGATGATGGAAAAACGCATGAACAAGTATTATCGCCCGGCGGGGATGGCTGCCTTTATATGGCGCTTGATACTGACCACGGGTACCGGTTCAATCTTCGGTTTCCTGGTGGCGCGTTCGGCCTATGATGCCGCAATTATGGCACCCATGTTCATTATTATGTCTTTCTCATTCGGCCTGGCCATTTTCCTGCTTGTCCTGATGCTGGGTTACAACTGGACAAATCGTCCACTGGGTGATGCTATTATATACCGTCTTAAAAACCTGCTGGGTGTATTTGTAGCAGCGGTCATGTATTTTGTACTGGTCTTTCATCTGACCAACCTGTATGAAACAGAACATCATGGCGTTGAACGTTTTATACTGGCCGGAAACACCATCCACACTACATTATTCTGGGTCGTACAGATAATTATTGGAAGTATCGTCCCTTTGATCATCCTCTACAGCAAATTAGGCCGGTCAAGAATGTGGGTGGGAATGGCTTCACTTTTCATTATCATTGGAGGAATAGCCCAGATGTATGTCATTATCATCGGCGGGCAGGCTTACCCTCTGAATATATTCCCGGGTATGGAAGTACTCAGCAGTTCATTCGGCGATGCCGCTGCCTATCATGCCTATAGTCCCAGTCTTGCCGAAACTGTTCTCGGTGTGAGCGGTATAGCGATTGCGTTGCTGATCGTCGTTCTGGGTGTCCGGGTTCTGAAGTTCATGCCGGACAGTCTAGCGGATAAAGATGTAGACCCCCACCAAAAGGCATAACTATCCTTATATTTATCAGAAAGTTACAATGATTACTTAAGCTCCATAGTGTCATCATGCAAACCCGGATATACTGGATATATCCGGGTTTGTTTTTCAGGAGGCAACTCATGACAACAGAACATCCTTTCGCGCAATATGTCCGCATATTAGGAAAAGGGAAAAATGGTTCGCGATCCCTGACAATGGATGAGGCGTACCGGTCCATGAGCATGATACTGGCGAATGAAATCACACCGGAACAACTGGGTGCCTTCCTGATGTTGTTAAGGGTCAAGGAAGAGACCCCGGAAGAAGTTGCCGGGTTCGTCAAGGCCGTCAGGGAATCGATCAATGTACCTACCGACATGCCGGCAATTGATCTTGACTGGTCATCCTATGCTGGCAAAAAAAGGCAGTTACCCTGGTATATGCTGGCCACATTATTGCTGGCAGAAAATGGTATTACAACATTTATTCATGGCGCATCGGGGCATACCCCTGGCAGACTTTACACCAGAGAAATCATACATAAATTTGGCCTGAAAAACTGCACGAACATGGAAGAGGTCAAACAATCCATTGTTGAAAACAATGTAGCCTATATGGATATTGAATATCTAAGCCCTCAGATGTATAAAATTATCGAACTCAGACCCATACTTGGTCTGCGCTCACCCGTCCATACCGTATCACGCATGCTTGATCCTTTTAATGCTGACTACGTAATCCAGGGAATCTTTCACCCGGGATATCGCCCCATACATCAGGAAGCAGCTCTCTTGCTTGATATGAAACACGTTGCTGTCGTCAAGGGTGACGGCGGAGAGATTGAACGAAACCCGGATATGGTCTGTCTTGTACAAAGTGTACATGATGGTGCAATGAGTGAAGAAGAGTGGCCCGCCATATTTTCCAAACGCCACATGCGGGACGATAATTTGAACCCGGATCGTTTGCCCGGTATCTGGAACGGAACAATCAGTGATGAATATGGCAAAGCTGCAATAACGGGAACTGTTGCGATAACACTGAAATTGATGGGCCGTGCAAATTCCATGGATGACGCACTGTCACAGGCCGGAATCATGTGGGATTCTCGAACAAAAAACAGATTCGGTACTGCCGCCTGATCCTGATCGGGAAATTCCATGTCACACATTTTTATTTCAGCAGCCCATAAATCATCCGGTAAAACCACGATTTCTATTGGCCTGTCTGCGGCAATAAATAACATGGGTTACCAGGTTCAGACATTCAAAAAAGGCCCGGATTATATTGACCCGATGTGGCTCTCACGTGCATCAGGTCGAAATTGTTATAATCTGGATTTCTACACCATGCGCGAATCCGAAATCGTTCAGACATTCAATCAACATATGTCGGGTGCCGACATCGGCATCATCGAGGGAAACAAGGGCCTGTATGATGGTCTGGATCTCGATGGCAGTAACAGCAATGCAGCCCTGGCTACACTGCTGGATGCACCTGTCATACTGGTCATGGATTCCCGTGGTATGACGCGAGGCATTGCTCCCCTTGTTCTGGGATATCAGAATTTTGATGACAATATAAATATCCAGGGTGTCATCCTGAACCAGGTAGGTGGTAGTCGTCACGAGGAAAAATTAAGAGCAATACTGGAGCACTACACAGATGTCACCGTGCTTGGCGCAGTACATAAAAACAGTGTTCTCAATATAGACGAGCGACACCTTGGCCTGATACCCAGCAACGAAGAATATCTGGCAGATAAAAGAATTCAGCTTATCGCTGATAACATCAAGGCCCAGGTTAATCTTGAAGAAATTATTACGCTGGGCAAAAAATCAGGCATCACACCCGGTAAGGACACATCATCAATCAGCTCAGGTATCAACAAACAGGCAACAAGCCCTGTCAGGATCGGCATATTCCAGGATGAGGCATTCGGATTCTACTACCCCGATGACCTGGAGGCATTACAACAATCAGGTGCCGAACTGATAACCATCAACAGCCTGACAGACCAGAACCTACCGGAAGTTGACGGCCTTTTTATTGGTGGTGGTTTCCCTGAAACGCAAATGCAACCGCTGTACAACAATGCATCACTCAGAAATTCAGTCAAGGTTGCAATTGAAAACGGGCTGCCTGCCTACGCAGAATGCGGGGGAATGATGTATCTGGCCAGAAGTATTACCTGGAATAATACCCGCTTTGACATGGTTGGCGTCATTCAGGGCGACATCATTATGCATAGCCGGCCGCAGGGTCGAGGATATATTAAATTACAGGAAACAGAGCATCATCCATGGGCAAGTACAGTGAACAACTCAGTTGTTTTTGCGCATGAATTTCATTATTCCGAACTTGTTAATCTTGATCATCAATACACCTATGCATACAAGGTGCTGCGTGGAACCGGTATTGATGGCGAGAATGATGGACTAAGCTACCGCAATCTTCTGGCAAATTATGCTCATTTGAGAAATACACAGGATAACCAATGGGCATTTCGTTTTGTCCGGTTCACACGTCAAGTAAAAGATTCAATAGTCAACTCCAGGACCATTACTCAATAATCAAGGTATTTTCCATGTTAAGAATAACTGAAGCTGCAGCAAATCAAATAAAATCACAGACCCAACAATCTGGTTCGCAGGAAATGGTTCTTCGCATTGCGGCCAAAACAAACCAGGATGGCAGTTTTGAGTATGGTATGGGGTTTGATGAAAGCAAAGAAGCTGACATCACAATCACACAGCACGGCGTTGATATTATCGTTGATCCACAAAGTGCAGAGTTACTGGAAGAGACAGAAATGGACTATGCTGAACTTGAAAAAGACCAGTTTAGTTTTATTTTTTCCAATCCACTGGATCCCAATTACAAGGCACCTGCAAAAGGCAGATAAACAGCAGCTAAAGACAAATAACCCGGCCAAATATGTCATCTATCATCAATAAAAATGATTCGCAATCCGATATAACGAATCAGAAAGAAAAACATCACTGCCACAGGCATTATACCATTCAGTTTATAGCTGACTGGAAACAAAAATACAGGGCACTTGTCTCCAGTGGTCTTTTCTGCCCCATCATCGGCCTGCTGATAAATGTAATTCTGCTGGGTTTAAGCGGTTTTATGGCGGGAAGTAATCCAGAAAATACCCAAATATTTATACTGGCACAAATCACCCTGATGCTTACAGCGGTTGCCTTGGTCGCGATACTTTTGTATCGCATCCAGCATAAACTGATGCTACCGCTCTCGCACTTGAAGAGCTGGTCAAAGGAAATGCGCATAGGTAACTTGTCTGCCAGAATACCCGTCCCCTCCTCCGGAGACTTTGCAAGCCTTGCTAATGATATTAATGCACTTGGCAAAGACCTTATGAACCTGTCCCGGGAAATGGATGAACGCGTTGCACAACAAACGGAACGTATCGGACAAAAGAATCGTTCCCTTGAAATTCTCTATGATGTGGCTGCGAGTATCAATATTTCAAGAGACCTTGATGATTTACTGGTACGATTTTTACGCATCATGAATGATGTTGTGAATGCAAAAGCCGCCACCTTAAGGCTGGTAACTGATGACGAGCAGATGAGGCTGGTGGCCAGCGTTGGCCTGAGCGACGAAGTAGTTGAGCAGGAAAAACTGATCTCCCTTAAAAGATGCCTTTGTGGCAAGGCAATTACTGAAGGTGAATTGCTGTCACAGGAGAATATAAAGGAATGTAACCTGCATGCAGGTCACCGGTTTTTTGAAGACGATAATATCGAGATGATAGCCATACCGCTTCAGTACCGTGGGGAAACACTTGGGGTATATAACCTGTTTGTTGAAAAACCCGGGCTGGTCAACCGCGAAGATATTAAAAATCTGCTAATCAGCATCGGGCGTCACATGGGCATGGCAATAGAGAAATCACGTCTTGATGCCAAAGCCAAACAGAGCTCTATAATCCAGGAGCGTAATCTGCTATCCAGTGAATTACACGATTCTCTTGCCCAGACCCTGGCCAGCCTGAGATTCCAGGTAGCGAACCTCGACGATTCTATCACTGGAGGTGATGAACAGGCCGCAGAACGTGAAGTCGCACAATTGGAAAATGGCCTGAATGAAGCCTACACAGAATTACGTGAACTGATTGCACATTTCAGAGCCCCCTTTGATGAACGAGGCCTGGCCCAATCCATTGCAAAATCAGTCGACCGTTTTAGAAAGGAAACAGGTATTTTTATATTTTTTCAGAATGAATGGGATCAGGATGAGTTACCTTCAACACTGGAAATGCAGGTATTACGTATAGCGCAGGAGTCTCTCAATAATATCAGGAAACATAGCAAGGCACATGCAGTACGCATTTTATTACGCTGCAATAAAAAAGGGAGACATCTTTTGATGATAGAAGATGATGGAGTTGGCATGGGCAAACCTGCATTGAATGAAAGGCCGGGTGAACACATCGGCCTGTCTATTATGAAGGAACGTGCACAGAGGCTGGGGGGGGAGCTATTGATTGAAAGTGAAGCCGGTGAGGGAACACGCATCACACTAACATTTAATACACCTGAAACCAGCCAACGAAATATCCTTGACCTGATTTAATATTATGAATGTAATACTCATCGACGATCATGCCCTGTTCAGAATTGGCCTTGAAGGTATACTTGAACGGCGCGGCGTAAATGTTGTAGCGTCGCTTGGTGATGGCGAAGAAGGCATTCGCCTGATCACAGAACAAACCCCGGACATTGTCCTGCTGGATATGCGAATGCCACTTCTTTCCGGAACACAGGTTCTGAAAAGATTACGTGATAATGGCATTACAATACCCATTGTCATGTTAACAACGAGTAACGAAGAAAGTGACTTGATTGAATCTCTTAGAAATGGCGCGCAGGGATATCTCCTGAAGGATATGGACCCAGATGATCTGATTACTGCTCTGCACGATATAAAAAGAGGTAAAACAATAGTCGCCCCCGAACTGACTACAGTGTTGGCAAAAGTTGTGCAACAAGGCATTAATCATTCAGAAGACAAGAGCGATCCCTTTGCCGAACTCACCCCGCGAGAACTTGAAATCCTTTGCCATGTTGCAGATGGGCAAAGTAACAAAGTCATTGCAAAAAATCTTGGCATATCAGACGGCACAGTTAAATTGCATGTCAAGGCCATACTGAGAAAGCTGGATGTTCATTCCAGAGTAGAGGCCGCCGTCATTGCAGTTGAAAAGAATCTTTGTGAAAAAATAATTCGGGATTAAATAACAGGATATGAGTATGAAGACATTTGTAAACCTCATTGAGGAAACCCTGCCGAATGTAACCGGGCTGTTCCCATGGGATCTTGAAGAGAAACTAAAAGAAGACCCGAATATTATTTTGCTCGATATCCGCGAACCATATGAATATGAAGTTATGCATGTTGAAAATTCTATCAACATTCCAAGAGGAGTACTGGAAGCCGCCTGCGACTGGGGTTATGAGGAAACAGTGCCCGAAATCGCCAGCAGCCGGGACAGGGAAATTATAGTGATATGTAGGTCGGGTAACCGCAGCGTATTGGCAGCCTATACAATGCAACTAATGGGATACAATAACGTATCTTCACTAAAAACAGGGTTGGCAGGCTGGAATAACTACGAACTAAAACTTGAAAACAGTGAAGGTAAAACCGTCGATATTGAAGAAGGTGATGCCTTTTTCGAGTCAAAGGTCAGGCCAGAACAAATGCCCCCTGTGTCAGGATAGTTGTCGGTGTGCCCAGAAGATCGGAGAAATAGTTAATTAACTGCTTCTATGACAGTGCATTGATTTGATAGTCAAAATACTTACCGATGCGGCGAATGGCACGTGAATGAGCCTCGATGGTCTTGGGTCACAGACCTTTGAGCTTAAGGTGTTGCAGGTGCGTTTGATAATTTTGCTTGAATTTTGAATCGGATGATGATGTCATAGCATTGTAACCTCATGATTCGTGGTTGAATAATCCCTCTACGTGAGGGATTGAGGTTACATTTTATAATTTTCCGGGCGGCGTGGCTTTTCTCCGCGTAGCGGCTTCGTCCAACAATCACTTCAATCTGACCCACCGGGACGTAGCACCTCTAAACAATATGGGTACAGTAACAACAATAAATAATCTGGCTCCCCCGTCAACTTGCCGTGGTCGTTAGCAAAGCAAAATACATAATGGGGTTGCAAACTGGCATAAAGTAATACTATAATGGTATTACCATTTGTTTAGAGGTAAAAATTATGCGAGTTACCACAAAAGGTCAGGTTACAATCCCAAGAAATATTAGAGAGATTTTAGGCATAAGCCCTGAAACTGAAATAGACTTTGTTGAAGAAAATGGTAAATTCTTTTTAGTAAAAACTGACGAACCCACTGCAACGAGAAAATTTAGAAAATTCAGAGGTATAGCAACCGCAAAAATGTCAACCAATGAAATCATGAGCTTAACAAGAGAGCAATGATGAATGGTGTTTTTGTAGATTCATGTGTTTTATTAGATTTATTTACTGATGACCCAAACTGGGGTGAGTGGTCAGAAAATATATTAGAGAAATACAGCAAAACGAATACTTTATACATTAATTCAATTGTTTATACAGAAATATCCATTGGCTTTGATAAAATTGAAGATGTAGAAAAAGTTATTTCAGGACTAGGTATAAAGGTTCTAGAAATTCCACGGGAAGCACTATTTCTTACTGGAAAAACGTATTTAAAATATAGAAAAAATAAAGGTACAAAAAATTCACCGTTACCAGATTTCTTTATCGGAGCACATGTATCCGTGGAAAAGTTTGATTTAATAACAAGGGATACGAACAAATACATAACTTATTTTCCTCAAGTTAAACTGATTCATCCAGAACATTAACCTGAGTAAAATTAATTGCTAACGAATAAAGTTAGATTGTGTGAGGAACGAACCACAATCTGAACCGATTGTTGGACAAGCCCCTTGGTTAAGAAGTGATTTTAGCTATGAAAATATCTTTTTGGATCTCACTGGATTTTAAGCGTTGCATTAACCGCAAATCTCAAGACCAGGCAATGATCGTTGCCGTTGCGGCAACGTGATGCACAAACAGGTAAAAATCAGCTTGTTTTACCTATATGAAAGCCGAGCGCAGCACTCGGCTGAACATAGTGCGTGCCCAGAAGATCGGAGAAATAGTTAATTAACTGCTTCTATGACAGTGCATTGATTTGATAGTCAAAATACTTACCGATGCGGTGAATGGTTTACGGTTTTTTGTATTCGCAAAAATCGCGCCATTTCTGAAAGCCCTTGATGAGGGCGAGGGGGATAAGCAGTGAGTGAGCTTATATTTTAACGAGTAACAGGGTAGCGCCAAATTTATTTGCACTATTGACTAAGGCTGGCTTATGGGTGACCCGGTATAACTGAGTGTGTGATAGCCACCTCACAATTTTTACACAAGGAGTCGGTATATGGGTGAGACAATAAGGGGGACTGATGGTAAATTACGATGCAAATGGTGCGATTCTGCACCGGAATTTCTTGGTTATCATGATACTGAATGGGGTTTCCCGGTCAGTGATGATTATCGCTTGTTTGAAAAATTGTGTCTGGAGGGGTTTCAATCCGGGCTGAGCTGGCGCACTATCCTCGCCAAGCGTGAAAACTTCCGGTCTGCCTTTCACAACTTCGATTTTAATAAAATAGCACGTTTCACCCGGCATGATATCAATCGTCTTCTCAAGGACAAAGGCATCGTTCGCCATCGCGGCAAGATAGAGGCCGTCATCAACAATGCAAAACAAGCCAGGGAACTCGTCAAACAGGAAGGCTCACTGGCAACTTTTTTATGGCGTTACGAACCAGACGCGAAGCAACTCGTAAAACCTCAGACTGCATCGACATCGGCACAGTCGATTGTGTTGTCAAAGGATCTAAAAAAGCTGGGCTGGAAATTTGTTGGTCCCACCACGGCATATGCCTTTATGCAGGCAATGGGATTGATCAATGATCATGTTGAGGGCTGTGTGATCAGGGGTAAAGTAGAGTATGCACGCAAAAGATTCAAGCGCCCATATAGCGGCAAATAGCATATTTATTTTGTATTTGTAGAAATAGTGTCAGACTCGCTATAATTTCAGATACTCCTTCACCCTGTGTGTCCTGACGCCTTTGCACTGAAAACGTTTGAATGTAATTCAGGTATTCTCAGGCATCACCTCTGATACCAGTTAAGCCTTTCATGCAACTTGACCACATTGCCAACAATAATAAGCGTTGGTGGTTTTATATCTGACTTCTCCACTTCATCCGGCATGGTGCCGAGTGTTGCTGTTACCACTTTCTGCTGAGGTGTTGTCGCCTTCTGAACCAGTGCAATCGGAGTACTGTCGGGCATACCATGGGCAATCAGTTCACGGCAAATCACGGCTATTCCCTGCAGGCCCATATAAAATACTATTGTCTGGTTTGGTTGCGCCAGACCTTTCCAGTTAAGATTCATTGAGCCGTCTTTGAGATGCCCGGTGGCGAATACAACGGATTGTGAATACTCCCTGTGGGTCAGCGGGATACCCGCGTAAGAAGAGGCGCCTGATGCCGCGGTGATGGCAGGCACAACCTGGAACGGGACACCTTGTTGCATCAAGGTATCGATTTCCTCGCCTCCCCTGCCAAAAATAAAGGGGTCACCGCCTTTCAGGCGACATACCCTTTTGCCCTCCTTGCCCAGCCTGGCCAACAGGTGGTTAATATCCTCCTGTGGAACCGCATGATTTGAACGCTCCTTGCCGACGTAAATCCTGTCGGCATCACGCCTGGCCATATCGAGTATCTCTTTGGATACCAGACGGTCATATACCACGACATCGGCCTGCTGCATCAGGCGTAGCGCACGAAAGGTCAGTAGATCCGGATCGCCGGGCCCTGCCCCAACGAGATACACCTCGCCGGTTTCAGGCTCATTACCCTGTTGTGCATCTTCAAAGGCCTGTTCCAGACTTTTTCTTGCCTTGTCATCCTGGCCTGCCATCACCATTTCCACAATGGGGCCTGCCAGAATGGTTTCCCAGAAAATCCGGCGTTCATCGGCATTGGAAAAAACCTGTTTGGCCTTTTCCCTGTATTCACGCATCAAGGTACCGAGTCGACCATAGGCAGACGGGATCATGGATTCCAGTCTGGTCCTGAGCGCTCTTGCCAGTACGGGTGAAGAACCCCCGGTTGAAACTGCTATCTGTACGGGTGACCGGTCAACAATGGACGGCATAATAAAACTGCATAGATCCGGGTTATCAACTACATTGACCGGCAAGCCTTTTTCGTTTGCAAGCTTACTGATTTTTTCGTTTACTGCCTGATTATTTGTTGCCGCAATGACCAGCACCTTTCCGGCCAGGTCGTCTTGTACAAAATCGCGCTTTATATACTCGATGTTACCTTCATCGACCATTGCTTTCAGATTGTCACACAACTCCGGTGCCACACAATACACATTTGCTCCAGCATCCAGCAACAGGTTTATCTTGCGACCGGCCACGCCACCCCCCCCGGCTACCAGACAGGGACGATCACGAATATTTAAAAATACAGGAAAAAAATCCATCTGATGACACCATGCCTAAATTACAGTTAAACCACCCATATAGGATTGCAGGACATCGGGAATATGGATGTTACCATCCTTGTCCTGGTAATTTTCCATAATCGCAACCAGCGTCCGGCCGACGGCCAGCCCTGACCCGTTTACGGTATGTAGTAATTCAGGCTTGCCGGTATCCGGGTTTCGCCACCTGGCCTGCAACCGCCTGGCCTGGAAGGCTTCAAAATTACTGCAGGAGGATATTTCCCTGTATTTAGCTTGCCCCGGTAACCAGACTTCCAGATCATAGGTTTTTGCAGATGAAAAACCGACATCCCCGGCACACAATGCGACGACACGGTACGCCAGCTCCAGTTTCTGCAACACCTTTTCGGCATGTGAGGTCAATTCTTCGAGGGCCTGATAGGAATTTTCTGCCTTGACTAACTGAACCAGTTCAACCTTCTCGAACTGGTGTTGCCGAATCAGACCACGTGTATCCTTCCCGTATGAACCTGCTTCTGAGCGAAAACAGGGGGTATGTGCTGTGTATTTTAATGGTAATTTATCTGCATCGATAATTTCATCACGCACAATATTAGTAACAGGTACTTCAGCCGTGGGTATCAGGAAGTATTCATGCTCTCCCTTCAGCGCAAACAGATCATCGGCAAACTTGGGAAGCTGTCCTGTACCATGCAGGCTGTCTGTGTTGACCAAATATGGTACATATACCTCCTCATAACCATGTTCTGAAGTATGAAAGTCCAGCATGAACTGGGTCAGGGAACGGTGTAACCTGGCCAGTGGCCCACTTAAAAACATAAAACGTGAACCGGTAATTTTTGCAGCTATTTCAGAGTTCATGAAACCTTTACCCTCACCAAGGTCTACATGATCCATGGGCTCAAAATCGAATGAAGGTATCTCGCCCCACTGTCTGATCTCTACATTGTCTACTTCATCCCGACCATCGGGAACACTGTCATGCAGTATATTGGGGATACCCATATAAATACTGTTGAGCTTTTGTTGCAGGTCGTGTAACTCTGACTCCGCCTGTGTTAATGACTCACCCAGGCTGGCAACCTCGTCAAGCAAGGGCTGTATGTCTTCACCGGCCGCCTTGGCTTTACCTATGGACCTGGAACGTGTATTACGATCATTTTGCAGGTTCTGCGTTCTGATCTGTACCTCTTTTCGTTTTTCTTCCAGCTGCGAAATTGCCTTGACATCCAGTTCATGGTTTCTTCGCTGAAGCTTTTCTGCTACTGACTGCAGTTCACTTCTGACAAGTTTCGGGTCTAACATAATCCAGTGGATCCTTTTACACTATATTCTCACGTGAACAGGCCAGGTGACGATGTGACCTGATTTAATAGTAGTATCAAGATGATCAAGAATAGCTTCTATCTTTTCTGCCTTATCAAAAAATTCCACCACAAGTGGCAGGTTCAGTGACAGGTCGATCAGACTGGATGTATGAACCTTCCCTGAATCACCATAACCCTCAATACCGCGATATACCGTAACACCCTTAACCTTTTCGGTGTCATGCAATAATTTTAACAACTTCTCCAGATGCGCCGACTCTTCGGTAAGGTAAAGTCGCACCATTGTCATGTTCATGGTTTTCATATCTGTCTCCCTAACACCATACCCAACCAGGTTGCGCCAAGGCAGAGCACAACGTTCAGAGTAATATTTAATATGGCTTTTTGCGCCTCACCATTCTCAAAAAGTAATAGTGTTTCCATCGAAAATGTTGAAAAGGTAGTTAATGCGCCCAGCAAGCCAATCTGTAATGCAGCGCGCCACTCCGGGCCAAGGCTCAGCCTTTCAAGGAGCAGCACGTAGAGCACACCCATACCCAGGCTACCGACAACATTAACAATCAGTGTACCATAGGGAAAACCCCGCCCAAGAAACATGTGTATTCCATTTGCGATGGCATACCTGAGCACCGCTCCAATTGAACCGCCCAAGGCAATTGCTATCACCCTAAACAAGAACTGATCTCTTGAATACATTCATGATTTATTGTACCGTTTTTGCATTATTTTTTCCTCTGGTGGTCGTTTTTTTATCCAGTTTACGCAGGTATTGCAGCTTTTCTGCGATCTTGATTTCCAGCCCTCTGTCAACCGGATGATAATATCGTTTCTCACCCATTTCAGTCGGGAAATATTGCTCTCTACCGGCATAACCCTCTGCCTCATCATGGGCATATCGGTAGTCTTTTCCATAATCCATTTCTTTCATCAGCCGGGTCGGTGCATTTCGCAGGTGCATGGGTACGTCGAGTGAGCCAAACTGTTTTACGTCCGCCTTGGCGGACTTGAAGGCGGTATAAACGGCATTGCTCCTGGCAGCACAGGCAAGGTATATCACCGCCTGCGCCAGTGCCAACTCCCCTTCCGGACTACCGAGGCGTTCCTGCACATCCCATGCGCCAAGACAAAGTTGCAATGCACGCGGATCGGCATTACCAATATCTTCACTGGCCATTCTGACAAGTCGCCGGGCTATATACAGGGGATCACAACCCCCATCCAGCATGCGAACCAGCCAGTACAATGCCGCATCGGGTGAAGAACCCCTGACTGACTTGTGCAAGGCGGATATCTGTTCATAAAAGACATCCCCACCCTTATCGAAACGTCTGACACCCCCGCTAACGACATCCTTGAGGATGTCCACACTAATCTGCCAACCCTCTTCTGATTGTTCGGCAAGATCGGCAGCAATCTCCAGCATATTCAGGGCATAACGTGCATCACCGTCTGACGCCTTTGCCAGTATTAACCTGGTCTCTGCATTCATCCGGATATTTTTATTACCCAGGCCCCTTTCCTTATTTTCCAATGCGCCATCAATAAGTGTAATAATACTTTCCGGCTCGAGGCTTTTTAATACATACACGCGCACTCGGGACAACAGGGCATTGTTCAATTCAAAGGACGGGTTTTCGGTTGTGGCACCAACAAAGGTAATTGTGCCATCTTCTACCTGTGGCAGGAATGCATCCTGCTGTGCCTTGTTAAACCGATGAACCTCATCAATAAATAATACCGTCCCGCGATTATTTATTTCCCGGTTCAACCTGGCCTTCTCCAGGGCCTGCCTTATATCCTTAACCCCCGAGAGCACGGCAGACAAACTGATAAATTCGGCGTTGCTGACCTTCGCTATCAAACGGGCCAGGGTCGTCTTGCCGGTTCCGGGTGGCCCCCAGAACAGCATGGAGTGCAAGTTTCCCATATCCAGTGCCTGTCGCAGTGTTTTGCCTTCACCCAGCAGATGGGATTGACCAACGACTTCATCCAGTTTTCCAGGCCTCATGCGGTCGGCTAAAGGTCGAAAGTCCTGTTGATTGTCGGTTTGTGACTTCAAGGGAAAATATTTTTTATTCGTCGCCGATGATATCTGTATTGGCTGGCATTCTGAATTTAAATCTGTTTTTATCGATATCCGAATTAACTTTAAGGCCGATAAAATGAATGCTGGTTTTTTGTCCGAGCTTGTCTTTCAACTCAAGAATGGCAAGGGTATCTTTTTTGAAGGCAACGGAAATTTCTGAAAAATCGCTGTCTTCTTTTTTTGGAACCAGGCTGACCCAATCGTAACCATCACTTCGTTGAATTTCAGTTACAACAAAATTTTTATTCAACGGCTGTTTTCCACTAAGCACCAGCGCAGGTGCCTTACCGATCGCATTTGATTCTTTTTTAACCGTTACCTGCTCCAGCTCAGGATCATATATCCAGATTCGTCTGCCATCGCCAACGATTATTTGCGGGTAGGGATCGGTGTATTCCCATCGAAACAGACCCGGTTTTTTAATCCATACCGTCCCTTTTGATTCCTGCACCTTGTTGCCCTTGTCGTCACGCAAAACCTGGATAAATTCACCCTGCAAGGATGCCACATCACTGTGAAAACGATTGAGTTGATCAAGCCCTGTCGATGCAATCACATCAGTACTTAATAAAGCGGCCAGTAAAAATATAAAACGCATATAATTTTCCTGTATATAAATTGGTGTCTGGTTCAGTCCTTAACGGGTGGAGGAGCAATCACTTCACGACTGCCATTGGATTGCATGGCGCTGACTATTCCTGCCGCTTCCATGGCCTCTATCATTCTGGCAGCACGGTTATAACCAATCTTCAAGCGCCGCTGCACGGATGAAATCGAGGCGCGCCTGCTTTCGGTGACAACATAGATTGCCTCGTCATATAACGGGTCAGACTCATCATCAACGTCAGAAGATTCACCGGGTAGCAGGACAGGCACACCACCCTGATTATCATCAACAATATCATCCAGGTAATCAGGCTCGCCCCTGTCTTTCAGGCGGCCAACCACCCGGTGCACTTCCTGATCAGAAACAAATGCACCGTGTACACGTGTTGGCAGGCCGCTTCCGGGGCTAAGGTAAAGCATGTCTCCATGACCCAGCAACTGTTCGGCACCGCCCTGATCGAGTATCGTTCTCGAGTCCACCTTCGAAGATACCTGGAAGGCTATTCTGGTGGGTATGTTGGCCTTGATCAGACCTGTGATTACATTAACGGAGGGCCTCTGGGTTGCAACAATTAAGTGAATGCCTGCTGCACGTGCCTTTTGTGCCAGACGTGCAATGAGTTCCTCAACCTTCTTGCCAACAATCATCATCATATCGGCAAATTCATCAATGACCACAACAATCAATGGTAAATGGGCCAATGTTGGTGCCGGTTCATCGGGGTCAAAGGCCTCTTCAGGTTTATACATCGGGTCCGGTATCGGCTCACCCTTGTCAATCGCCTCTTTGACCTTGCGATTGTATCCGGCCAGATTTCTGACACCCATTGATGCCATCAAACGGTAGCGCCTCTCCATTTCACCAACACACCAGCGCAAGGCATTGGCCGAGTCCTTCATGTCTGTAATAACCGGTGTTAACAGGTGTGGAATCCCTTCGTAGACCGACAATTCCAGCATTTTCGGGTCAATTAAAATCAACCTGACATCGGTTGGTGTGGACTTGTACAACAGGCTCAGGATCATTGCATTGACGGCAACGGATTTACCCGAGCCTGTCGTCCCTGCCACCAGCAGGTGAGGCATTTTTGCAAGATCCACAACAACGGGATGACCGCTTATATCCTTACCCAGGGCGAGTGTGGCATTTGAACTGGAATCATCATATTGTTGTGAACGCAGAATTTCACTGAGGCAAACAATTTCCCTGTACTCATTGGGTATCTCCAGCCCGATCGTTGATTTCCCGGGAATCACTTCCACGACACGCAAACTGATAACAGACATGGCTCGTGCAAGGTCCTTGGCCAGGCTGGAAATCTGACTGACCTTTACGCCCGCCGCTGGCTGAACCTCAAACCGGGTAATCACCGGGCCAGGATGAACGGAATCAACGGAGACATCAATGCCAAAATCCTGCAACTTTAACTCGACAAGCTGCGACAAGGCCTCAAGTGCATCCTTGGAATAGCCTTTGCCATGAGGCTCGGGTTGATCCAGTAATGACAATGCCGGCAACTCGGTATTGGGTGCTGCCTCAAACAAGGGAACCTGTCTTTCTTTTTCCATCCTTGCACTCGTAGACAGCTCCTTGATAAATGGCTCGATTTTTACCGGCTTGCGTTTCTCTTTATTATCTTTTTCAACCGTCACCGTCTCAATACGAATTTTTCTGGCCTTGCGTAATTCCCGTGACCCTTTGAAACTAACCAGCAAACCCCGTACCCACGCAAACAGGCCAAGCCCCAGATTCCCGGTCTGATCCATCAGTTTAAACCATGATATTCCGGTAAAGAGTGTTATGCCGGTCAGAAACAAGGCCAGCAATAATAAGGTTGAGCCCGTCGTACCAAAGGCCGTAAGCAAAGACAGGGCAACCTGGGAACCCAGAATTCCCCCTGCACTTTGTTCTGGCAACATGCCAGGCTCAATCATGAAATGGATGGATGCCAGGGCGGTTCCCGTGATGAGGGTTAAAAGAAATCCGGATAATTTAATCGAGAACACACGAAAATCAAATTCACCTGTTATTTTACTCTCACGATACACCAGCACCCCGGTGTAGATAAGCATCACCGGAACCAGATAAGCCAGATAACCGAACAACAGCAATGTTACATCGGCAAACCATGCACCGACCAGACCACCCGCATTTTTGACCACACCCGTTGCTCCGTTACTGGTCCATCCCGGGTCGGTGATATTGTATGTTGCAAGGATAATCAGAAAATAAATTCCGATTGCCCCGAAAACAAACAGGGCCCCTTCCCGCAAACCGCGTGCAACATGGCTACCGAGTGGTTTTGCGTCCGGGTTCTTTTTTCTCGCCTGTGCCAACTTAATCAACCTTTACTGTAACAATGTATTATAACATATTAATTATTATATATATTATACAATCAGGCAAGTGCTTCTTTGACCACCGGATGAACCACATTGCCGGCCTTCAGGTTCACTGCATCGGCAAGTTCCGGGTCCTTTTCCCAGTGTTCTGAAGCCAGCCTCTCAACATAGGGCAGAATGGCTGCTGAAAGGGCCTGGGAGGCCGTTCCTGGCACTGCACCTGGTAAATTTGTTACGCCAAAGTGTAGCACTTCCTCTGTTATATAAGTGGGGTCTTTATATGTGGTTGGCCTGATTGTTTCAACACAGCCACCCTGGTCTACAGAAATATCGATAATAACGCTTCTTTTTTTCATGTTTTTTATCATGTCACGGGTTACGATGCGGGGTGTCCTGGCACCCGGTATCAATACCGCACCGATGACCAGATCGGCCCTGGCCAGCTCCTCTTCAATAACGTTCTGGTATGGGTAAAGTGCCGTTATGTTGCTTCCTATTGTACGGGCGTGTTCAAGCCTTTCCCTGACCTGATCAAACACCGTCACATTTGCGCCGACCCCGGCCGCCATGATGGCAGCGCTGCCACCGGCCACCCCTGCTCCGATGATAACAACGTTTCCCCGTTCTGTTGCAGGAACCCCACCCAGCAAAATACCCCGCCCGCCTTGAGGCTGATGAAGTAAGTGCATGCCCGCCTGAATGGCGACCCGTCCGGCTATGTCACTCATCGGTGCCAGCAAGGGCAAACTGCCATTTGAAACAACGGTTTCAAATGCCAGCGCGGTCAAGCCGATCTGCTGCAAGCTGCTGGCCAGTCCGGCATTGGCAGCCAGATGTAAAAAACAAAACAACAGATGCCTGTCCTCCAGTAGTGCTACCTCTTCCCCTGCCGGTTCCTTAACTTTTATGATCAAGTCAGCCATGCCATACAAATCTCCAGCTTCCTTGACAAGGTGAACACCAAGGTCTGCATATTGCCGGTCTGCATAACCACTCAGCAAACCTGCCCCGCATTGCAGATAAAGTTCGTGCCCTGACTTGACCAGTTCCTTGCAGGCCTGTGGAATCAATCCCACACGACCTTCCAGCACCTTGGTTTCTTTTGGTATTCCAATTTTCATGGCGAAAAATAATCCGTGTTGATGTAAGATTACCAGTGCTCTATCCATGTGATAATTGCGAGTTCAGTTAGCTTGTCAACGCCCACGGCAAGGCGTGTCTCGCAGGCAATGGCCATTGCCTTCGCACTGCGCCTTGCTGCGAAACACCACCGGGACGCTGAATCCGTAATTATCACATGGATAGAGCACTAGCATCTTTACATGTTGCAAATGACGATAGAACTGAACCATTTTAGCTTTATACAGTCAAATTTTGACAGTTTTCAGCATTTTCAAGATCGGAGCCAGTATACATGAGCGAAACAAAGCATTGCCGTCTTTTAATCCTCGGGTCGGGTCCTGCCGGCTACACTGCGGCCATCTATGCAGCCCGCGCAAATTTGAACCCGGTACTTGTCACAGGGCTTGAACAGGGTGGGCAGCTTACCACCACAACCGATGTGGATAACTGGCCTGGTGACCCTGAAGGTGTGGCGGGGCCTGATTTAATGGAACGTATGCGCCAACATGCGGAGCGATTTAAGGTAGAAATTATCTTTGACCATATTAATGAAGCCAGACTGAATGAACGGCCCTTTACCCTGGTCGGAGACTCGATGACCTACACCTGTGACGCACTGATAATCTGCACCGGGGCCAGCGCTCAATACCTGGGGCTTCCGTCTGAAGAGGCATTCAAGGGGCGTGGCGTATCTGCCTGTGCAACCTGTGACGGTTTTTTCTACAAGAAACAAAAAGTCGCCGTCATTGGTGGCGGAAATACGGCAGTAGAGGAAGCCCTTTACCTTGCCAACATTGCCGATCATGTGACCATTATACACCGGCGCGATGCATTCCGGTCGGAAAAAATACTTTCAGAGCAACTCATAGAAAAATCAAAGACAGGTAATGTCACGATTGAATGGGATCATGAACTGGATGAGGTGCTGGGTGATAATTCAGGTGTTACCGGTATCCGCATAAAAAATGTCAAGGATGGCTCTACAAAAGACGTGGAGCTGATGGGCGTTTTTATTGCAATCGGTCATTCACCCAATACGGGCATATTTGCAGGCCAACTGGATATGGAAAATGGTTACCTGAAGGTGCATACGGGTACAGATGGTAATGCAACCCAGACCAGTATAGAAGGCATCTTTGCAGCCGGAGATGTATCCGACCATATATACCGACAGGCCATTACGTCGGCAGGAACCGGTTGCATGGCAGCCCTGGATGCAGAAAAATACCTGGAT
>DRJK01000058.1 GCA_011052215.1 Gammaproteobacteria bacterium | reverse complement strand
GTCCTTCGGTTACGGCAATTCAGGTCATTCGCAAGGATGACAAGGTCATGGGTTTTCTGGGAGCAGATTTTGACCTGCGGGATTTACCCCTGACCAGGGTACTGTATGAGGAGGTCCCGCAGTGGAAGCAGATAAAAGGCGATCCATCAATCCGGGGTAATGTCTTTTTCCAGACCCGTGCGGAGAGCTCTCTGGATCAGAAGCTTGATGACATCCTGATTAATCTTGAAGAATTAATGGTTGTTCATGGTATCTTCCATACACAGATCCATTTTTCAAGCAGTCGGGCGATCATCTGGTTGATCGAGGAGCCATACCGGTATCGTTTGCTGGATGTAGACGACATAATGGACCCGGAAATCTGCTTTGCCTATCCACTGATCGAATACCCCGCTGATGCAGTTATTAAAAGCAACCAGATCAGACCGATACTGGAAAGCTTCAGAAAGCTGCGTTTTGGAGATGAGAGCATTTATTTGCGCTCGGGCAGCGTCAATATTTTTAACGGGCTGGTGGGGCTTAATTTTTCATGTGATGGTTCACATTACATTCCCTTTGATGATTTTCTGGAAAAGGATATGTCTTTCTGGGGAATCAGTTCTTCAGACCCCTAGCCCGCATTTCTCACCACCGTTCGTAGTAGAATGGTGGTGAGAAATGCGGGCTAGGTCCGACAGGCCCCGGGCTCGTAGCATTTATTATAAATATTCATGATAAGGATCCTGTCAAACAGGCATGATCCTTATTATGTGACATGAGGCCGGCGATAACAGGCCCGGCCCGGATTATTTACTTATGCCTTGATTCTTGAATCCGGCAATTACGGCATCGGTCAGGTCTATTTTTTCGTCGATACTCAGAATGATATTATTATTATTGATTAGTATGAGTGTCATGCCTCGTTTCTTGGCAATTTTTTCAGCAATTTTATGGACACTTGTTTTCAGCTTTGTTATAAGTTCGATTTGTTTGTTCTGAAGCTCAATGGCGGCAGAATTCCGCGCTTGCTGAAGTTGTTGCTGGGCAGTTGTCAGTAATTTCGCAAGTTGTCCGCGCTGTTCATCTGTGGGTTTTTCGCCAAATTTCTTCTGGGTTTCCTGGAAATTATTTTGCAGTTTGGTTTGTAAAGTCTGTAGTTCTGTCTTCAGGCGGCTTTTAATATTTTTCAGTTCAGTATCAATCTTTTCCGCGTTACCTGTTTCTGTTGATATCCTTGCCAGGTCAATTACACCAGTTGTATTTGCAGCCTGTTGGTTACAGGCTGCGATTACGCTGGTTAACATAGCAAGAAGGCCAAGTTTGAGTAAAGTTTTCATAGGTTGTCCTGTATTACCCGGGTTACAAAAAGTGAGACAAGGTTACCGGGTATGGCGACCATGCTCAAGCAACTTGATGGATTATACAAATAAAAAGCCGCATATAGCGGCTTTTTTATCCAGAATTTATCGTATTGTCTAAAACAGGGTGTGGCCTTTGTCCCAGATATTGGTAGTGGTGCGGCGATCATCCAGGGATCTTCTGTCTTCCTTACCCAGTTCAAAACGGACCATGCTGCGCCTGTCATGTGCTGAACGACGATTTTCGACCCTTCTGTCGGGGCCGCTATAGGGTTTCATTACATTTAATGTTGCCCTTCCCTCTTCATCGTCATATGCGGATTTATCTAGCAGTTCCAATTCCATATGTGTTTACTCTCTCATTGCATTTATCCATATCACAATTATAGGCGTAATCGATACAGATTTCTAACCTTAAAATATCCTTAAAATCAATTAGATAGATAACATTTAAAAGTACAGTCAATTGCAACAGGCATTATCAGGGGCTACCCCGGTTTGAATTAATCAGTCTTTTGTCTGTCTACTGGATCACAAAATAAAAAAATAATTGTTAATTACAGGAGAGGGCCATGACAAATAGCATCATCCCGGGCTGGTTGCTGATGACACTGGAAATAATGTCGTACCTGTTTGTATTTGTTGTGGGTCTTGTCATGCTGGCGCTGGTCATTATTTTTATCTACGACGTTAGTCAGAAAAAACAGGCCATTCTGAGAAATTTTCCTGTCATCGGACATTTTCGTTATATCTTTGAGCGGTTAGGTGAATTTTTCAGGCAGTATTTCTTTGCCATGGATCGTGAAGAATTACCATTCAACCGTGCGCAGCGATCATGGGCATACCGGGCAGCCAAGGGTGCAGGGAATACCGTTGCCTTTGGTTCAACCAAGGATTTGCGTGAGCGGGGGTCTGTCATTTTTGTAAACTGCCCCTTTCCGACACTGGATGAAGATGCAGTTCCGGTGCAGCCTGTCCTGATCGGAGAGCATTGTCGCCAGCCTTATACCGCAAAATCCTTGTTTAATATCTCGGGTATGAGTTTTGGCGCACTATCCATCCCGGCTGTTCTTGCATTATCCAGTGGTGCACGGCTTGCGGGTTGCTGGATGAACACAGGTGAAGGTGGCCTTTCCCCCTATCACTTGCAGGGTGGTGCAGACATTGTATTCCAGATTGGCACGGCAAAATACGGCGTGCGGGATGGGGAGGGGAACCTGAGTGACGAACGTTTGGTCGAAATTGCACAACATGAGCAGGTCAAGATGTTCGAACTGAAACTAAGCCAGGGAGCGAAACCGGGTAAAGGCGGGATATTGCCAGGTATAAAGGTCACGGCCGAGATTGCTCACATACGAGGCATACCTGTTCATCAGGATTCAATCAGTCCCAACCGGCATAAAGACATCAACAATACTTCAGAGCTGCTGGACATGATCAGCCATATCCGGGAAGTGACCGGCAAGCCGACGGGGTTTAAAACCGTATTATCTGATGCGGGCTGGCTTGATGAATTGTTTCAGGAAGTGATGCAGCGAGGTACAGATACAGCGCCCGATTTTATCACCGTGGATGGGGGAGACGGTGGGTCAGGCGCGGCACCGATGCCGCTGATAGATGATGTCGGATTACCGCTGCGTGAAAGTTTACCCATGCTGGTTGACAAGGTAACAGAATATGGTCTGGCCAGACGGATCAGGATAATTGCCTCGGGTAAACTGATCACCCCCACTTCAGTGGCATGGGCGCTTTGTCATGGGGCCGATTTCATAGTGTCGGCACGAGGATTCCTGTTTTCCCTTGGCTGTATTCAGGCCTTGCAGTGCAACAGGAATACCTGCCCGACCGGAATAACCACACATAACCGGCGACTGCAAAAAGGTCTGGACCCGGCGCATAAGGCAGTTCGTGTCGCCAGCTATCATGCAAACCTGACAAACGAGGTTTGCATGATAGCCCATTCGTGTGGTGTCACGAAACCCAGAGACCTGAATCGCAAGCATGCAAGGATTGTCAACGAGACAGGCCGGTCAGTGCCGATGGATCAGTTATACCCGGTGATTCAGCAGAGATATCATGCGAGTTCATGAATTGATGAGAGGTTCCCTGGTATTGACGGGGTTGAGCGTTCCTGTTGTATTTCGCAACAAAGTGCCGTGCGCAGGCAATGGCCTTAATCTGCCGATACAAATTACCCGGGACATTATTATCGATTGATATTGGTGAGGTTTTCTCATAAAGTGCGCAATTAAATTACAGATAAAGCAAGAAGAAATGAGCAAACCCGGCAGACTCAAAAAGAAAAAACAGAAACAGCTAGAGGCATCACAGGCAAAAAATGCCGACCGGCATATTTTATACCAGAAATCTGTCCAGGATACCGAAACAGAAATCGTACTGATGTTAGAGAAGTATCGTGAGATCAGGGGTAAAGACCCATTATCATTCCGTGAGGATTTTTGTGGTACGGCACTGTTATCAACGGCCTGGTGCATGGGCGATGACAGGCGTACTGCACAGGGTGTTGATCTATGTGAGGATACACTTGCATGGGGCAGGGAGCATAATGTCAAACCCGCAGGGAGTGATGTCACTTCCCGTATCGAACTGGTAAACGGGAATGTCCTGGCTGTAAAACAGCCCGGGGTTGATATAACCTGCGCATTCAACTTCAGTTATTCTGTATTCAAGACACGTGATATCTTGCGGCAGTATTTCGAGGCGGTACGCAAGGGGCTCAATAAAGACGGTATCCTGATGCTGGATATTTTTGGTGGCACCGAGGCCATTGACTGTGTCGAGGAAGACCGTGAAGTGGAGGGGGAAGACTTCGAGTTTGTCTGGCATCAGGAAAAATACAACCCCGTTACCAATGAAATCCTCTGTCATATCCATTTTAAATTTGATGATGGTTCAGTCATGGAAAATGCATTCACCTATGACTGGCGTCTGTGGACAATTGCAGAGATTAACGAGTTACTGATCGAGGCCGGTTTTTCCAGGGTGCATGTATACTGGGAAGAGTATGAAGATGATGGCGATGAAGACGACGAATACATGGTGGGCACCGGTAATTATATCGAGGTCACCGAGGTGGAGAACCAGGAGTCCTGGGTTTCCTATATTTTCGCCGAGGTCTAGCCCGCATTTCTCACCACCGTTCATAGCGAGGTAAACAAGAACAGGGGTTTGCCCTTCCTTGCTACTGGCGACTCGTCATTTGCAGCTGGAAGTTACCCTTGAGCATTAAACTTTTATGTAGTACTTACCGGGGATTGACTAACCTTCGCTACCCTTCCCGACCCAACGATCACCATCCTCAAGCGTTTCTTTTTTCCAGAACGGGGCGTGTGATTTCAGTTCTTCCATAATATAACGGCTTGCATCGAAGGCATTGGCCCGATGGGCCGCCCAGACCGCAACCAGTACGATGGACTCATCAGGCAGTATGTGACCGACGCGATGAATGACCAATGTATGCATCAGCTCCCATTGCCGTTCTGCCTGTAATATTATTTTTTCCAGATATTTTTCAGTCATGCCAGGGTAATGCTCAAGGGTCATGGCCTTTACTTTATCGCCTTCGTTGAAATCACGCATCGTACCAACAAAGACGGCAGTAGCACCGTACTGGCCAGCCATTGACAGATTGTCCTGGCGGGTTTGAAGTTCGTCCCATGGGTTAAATGGTTTTTCAGTTATGCTGACGGCCATTTACCCCCCCGTTACCGGTGGGAAAAAAGCAACCTCATCTCCGTCTTTCACGGCGTGTTCAGGGCCTACATACTCCATGTTGATGGAACACAGTGTGTTTGAAGGCATGCCGGTATCATTGGCGACAACACCCCAGACATCGGCAACGGTGCGGGCGAGACCGGCATCGATGCTATCTTCAGCCTTGCCCATTTTTTCTCTTAGAGATGCAAAATAGCGAATATTAATACTCATGATTACCCTGTTATTTGCGCAGTCGCACTATCTGGCTTAGTATTGATTATAACTCATTCACTGGCAGAAATAATCAGGCTATGGCAGAACTTACTCATTTTAACGAATCAGGTGAGGCGCATATGGTCGATGTGGGCGAAAAGGCCGTTACCAGGCGGCAGGCTGTGGCCGAAGGACAAATCATCATGCAGCCCGGCACACTGCGACACATATTACAGGGCACCCATAAAAAAGGGGATGTACTGGGTATAGCACGAATTGCCGGGATAATGGCGGCGAAGAAGACACCGGACCTTGTACCCTTGTGTCACCCGCTGGCGCTTACGCATGTCGAGATAGAGCTGTTGCCGGATGAAAAAATCAATGCCGTTTGTTGTGTTTCAACTGTTGAAACCGCCGGACAGACCGGCGTTGAAATGGAGGCACTGACCGCAACACAAATCGCACTGTTAACGATATATGATATGTGCAAGGCGGTTGATCGTGGTATGGAAATCACCAATGTCCGGGTGTTAAAGAAGTCAGGCGGCAAATCGGGTGACTGGTGCCGGCCGTCTGATTAATATATCAATTCCCGGACAGACCGGCGGCGCAGGGTTCCCGGTGAATCAGTGCC
>DRJK01000057.1 GCA_011052215.1 Gammaproteobacteria bacterium | reverse complement strand
GCATTTCGCGTCTGGCGGCGTTGCGAATCGTCGCAATAGCTTGCTATTACTCCTCATCGCGCCTTGCCAGCCACAAAATGCAACGCACTCTACAGACCGTCCAACTGATGGATCTAGGATAATAAATATAGTTGAAACGTAAACGGCAAGACCGTTTTGAGCTAAACAGGGCATTGCGGACATGCATCCGGTATAGCCAAATCAAGACACGCAAAAGATGCCATCCCTGGCCGCTCGGCTGCCGCATCCCTGCGGCAGACGGTCTTGATTTGGCTATACCGGATGCATGTCCTCACATTTTTGCTCGCTTCATAAGTGCGCAGGACAACAGTGAAAAACACTATGAAAAAAATAGTACTCGCCAGTAACAACCCGGGGAAGGTCAGGGAATTCAATCAACTCCTGTCCGGCCTGAATATTGAGGTCGTCCCGCAGTCCGGATTTAATGTGCCCGAAATTGAAGAAACCGGCCTGACCTTTGTCGAGAACGCCATCCTCAAGGCAAGAAATGCCGCCCGATGTACCGGGCTTCCAGCCATCGCCGATGACTCCGGAATCGAGGTCGATGCGCTCAAAGGTGCACCCGGCATCTACTCTGCACGTTTTGCCGGTGCCGATGCCGGCGACGAACAAAACCTGCAAAAATTGCTGGCTGAACTCTCGGGTGTAGCGGATGAAAAACGATCGGCACGCTTCCAGTGTCTGCTGGTCTATATGCGCCATGCCCTGGATCCCACGCCACTGATATGTCAGGGGACATGGGAAGGACAGATTCTGCATGCCCCCCAGGGTAACAACGGATTCGGTTATGATCCGGTTTTCTACGTGGCCGGGGAGGACTGCTCCTCTGCCGAACTGACATCTGAAACAAAAAACCGGCTCAGTCATCGCGGACAGGCACTACAGAAATTACTGGCCAGCCTGAAACATCAGTAAATCTATCAGGAAGACCCGGTCTGGTGGAGGTGCACATCCCGCTGTGGATAGGGAATGGAAACTCCCTGCCGGTCAAATGCCGTCTTGAATGCCTCCAGCAAATCCGAGCGCACAATGCCGTAATCACTGCTGTTTACCCACGGCCTGACATTAAAATTAATACTGCTGTCCGCCAGGTCTGCCAGCAGGATGGCCGGCTCCGGGTCTTTCAGAATGCGCTCATCTGCCTCCATAATACCCATCATTATCTGCCGTACCTTTTTCAGGTCGTCATCATATCCGACCGTCATGACCAGGTCGATTCGGCGTGTCTTACGGGCAGAGATATTGACTATCACGCCATCATAAATCTTGCTGTTAGGCACAATAACCGTTCTGTTGTCTCCGGTTCGGAATACCGTATTGATTATCTGGATTTCTTCAACCACCCCGCTGGTGCCGCCGGCCTCGATAAAATCACCCACCTTGAACGGTCGAAAGATAATCAGCATGACACCGGAGGCAAAATTGGCCAACGAGTCCTTCAGGGCCAGGCCGACGGCCAGACCCGCCGCGCCGAGCACCGCCAGGGCAGATGTGGTGTTGACCCCGAGCTGTTCCAGCGATGACAGGACAACCATCACCAGTAGAACGGTGTAAATAATACTGCCGAGGAAATTGACCAGCAGCGTATCAAAACCTGCCTTGCCCATGACCTTGCGGGCCGCACTCGCCAGCAATTGTGCGACCATTCGCCCCAGAATAAAGATGGCCAGCGACAGACCGATCCTGATCGACCAGGGATAGATATAAACATCAAGAAGCTGCTGCAGTTCCATGTTTCCTCCGACTGGCTTGTATTCTTGGTATACGGGTATCATAACCCTGTTTATTGTACGAGGAAAACAAATCCGTCTTGCGGCATAATGACGAACCCCAATTATATTCAACCGATATCAATGACAAACAAAAGACCCGAACTGCTGTCACCCGCCGGTACCTTGCGAAACCTGCAATACGCCTTTGCCTATGGCGCCGATGCCGTCTATGCAGGCCAGCCACGCTACAGCCTGCGCGTCCGTAATAATGATTTCACACTGGATCATCTCGAGGCCGGTATCCAGACGGCCCATAAGCTGGGTAAAAAACTGTTCGTTGCCAGCAACCTGTTACCCCATAATCGCAAGGTCGACAGCTACATGGACGACATGGAACCGGTCATTGCGATGAAACCCGATGCCCTGATCATGGCCGATCCCGGGCTGATCATGATGGTGCGTGAACGCTGGCCTGATATGACCATCCACCTGTCTGTCCAGGCCAACACCATGAACCATGCCACCGTCCGCTTCTGGCAAAACCTCGGGATTTCCCGGATTATCCTGTCACGCGAACTGTCGCTGGATGAAATAGAGGACATCCGCCAACGTTGCCCTGACGTGGAACTGGAGGTCTTTGTACATGGTGCCCTGTGCATCGCCTATTCCGGCCGCTGCCTGTTATCCGGCTATTTCAACCACCGCGATCCGAACCAGGGGAGCTGCACCAATGCCTGCCGCTGGGAATATTTCCTGTCACCTGCCGAGGAGGATGCCAGTGGAGACATTCGGCCCCGACAGGAAGCCAGTGCAGATAACGGCGGAATGTCACAATGTGGTGATCTCCAGCGCCACCCCCTCGCCAATCAGGTATACCTGCTGGAGGAAGGGCAACGCCGCGGTGAACAGATGCCCGTCATGGAAGACGAACTGGGTACCTATATCATGAATTCAAAAGACCTGCGTGCGATAGAGCATATCAACAGACTGGTCGATATCGGCGTAGACTCACTCAAGATAGAAGGCAGGACCAAGTCACATTACTACGTTGCGCGCACGGCACAGATCTACCGGCAGGCGATCGATAATGCCATGACCGGCAAACCCTTTGATGAG
>DRJK01000056.1 GCA_011052215.1 Gammaproteobacteria bacterium | reverse complement strand
TTGAAGAGAGTGAAGAAATTTGTACCCGTCAATGGACGAAGCGCCCGTGGAGCGCGCACATGGCGGAGCTCATTGGCTGGTTGGCAAGGCGCTGGTTATAAAAGAGACAACCTGGCTGTCTCTGATGTTTCACGGCTTATTACCTGCCCTCTTTTTCCAGATGCCGGCAAGCAGTTGCTGTCCACGATGTTGTCATATCAAATGCCAATAGGGACTTGCTGATATATTTAAATATATTAGAATATAAGACTGTCATATCGCTGGCGGACAACAACAAAAGCAATATTTTTCAGCCCAGCCCCTTGACTCTCGGAAATTTGCCCCTATTATTAGCACTCACTAGACAAGAGTGCTAAAACCAAAGGGGCACTCATTATATTTTTTTAATTAAAACGGTAACTTAATCTTCGAATCTAGGAGAACATTTCGATGAATATTCGTCCCTTACACGATCGTGTGGTCGTAAAGCGTATGGAAGAAGAACGTACTTCTGCAGGTGGTATCGTCATCCCTGATTCTGCAGCCGAGAAACCTGACAAAGGTGAAATCATGGCGGCAGGACACGGCAAGATACTGGAAAATGGTGAAATCAGGGCACTCGATGTCAAGGTTGGTGACCAGGTTCTTTTTGGTAAGTATGCCGGCACAACGATCAAGGTTGATGGCGAGGAATTACTCGTCATGCGCGAAGATGACATCGTCGCAGTCATTGAAGCCTGAGTCTTACAGAATTCTGAAAAGAGGAAATAAACATGAGTGCAAAAGAAGTAAAATTCAGTGATGACGCCCGCTCACGTATGGTGCAGGGCATTAACATCCTGGCCAATGCGGTCAAGGTTACCCTGGGTCCCAAGGGACGTAATGTTGTTCTGGAAAAAAGTTTTGGCGCCCCGACCGTAACCAAAGACGGTGTTTCGGTCGCCAAGGAAATTGAACTGGAAGACAAGTTTGAAAACATGGGTGCGCAGATGCTCAAGGAAGTGGCCTCGCAGACATCCGATGTGGCCGGTGATGGCACCACGACTGCAACCGTTCTGGCCCAGGCCATCATGCGTGAAGGCATGAAGTCTGTTGCAGCCGGTATGAACCCGATGGACCTGAAGCGTGGAATCGACAAGGCCGTCCTTGTTGCAACAGAAGAACTGAAAAAACTGTCTATACCGTGTGAAGACAACAAGGCCATCGCGCAGGTGGGTACCATTTCTGCAAACTCCGACACCGATATCGGTGGCATCATTGCTGACGCAATGGGCAAGGTAGGTAAAGAAGGCGTTATCACCGTTGAAGAAGGTTCCGGTCTGCAAAACGAACTGGAGGTGGTTGAAGGTATGCAGTTCGACCGCGGCTATCTGTCTCCTTACTTCGTCAATAACCAGCAGAACATGAGCACTGAACAGGAAGCCCCGTTCATCCTGCTGTACGACAAAAAAATCTCCAACGTACGTGAATTACTGCCGATCCTGGAAGGCGTGGCCAAGGCCAGCCGTCCGCTGCTGATCGTCGCCGAAGACATTGAAGGTGAAGCACTGGCAACACTGGTGGTTAACAGTATCCGTGGCATCGTCAAGGTTTGTGCCGTCAAGGCACCGGGTTTTGGTGATCGTCGCAAGGCCATGCTGGAGGATATCGCCATCCTGACCGGAGGCACGGTTATTTCAGAAGAAGTAGGCCTGTCTCTGGAGAAGGCAACAATTGAAGACCTGGGTACGGCCAAGCGTGTTGTTATCACCAAGGAAGAAACCACACTGATTGATGGAGCCGGTAATGCAGATCAAATCCAGGGACGTGTCGACCAGATCCGTGCCCAGATCGAGGAAACATCATCTGATTACGATAAGGAAAAACTGCAGGAACGCGTGGCCAAGCTGGCTGGCGGTGTTGCCGTGATCAAGGTGGGTGCTGCGACCGAAGTGGAAATGAAAGAGAGGAAGGCGCGTGTTGAGGATGCCTTGCATGCAACCCGTGCAGCCGTTGAAGAAGGTGTGGTACCCGGTGGTGGTGTTGCCCTGATTCGTATACTGGGTGCATTGAGGAAACTCAAGGGTGACAACCACGATCAGGATGTCGGTATTGCTATTGCCATACGTTCACTCGAGGAGCCACTTCGCCAGATCGTCTCAAACTCCGGTGACGAGGCCTCTGTCATTCTGAACAAGGTGGAAGAAGGTACCGGCAATTTTGGTTACAATGCCGCTAACGGTGAGTACGGTGACATGATCGAAATGGGTATCCTGGATCCAACCAAGGTGACCCGTACTGCATTGCAGAATGCGGCTTCCGTAGCAGGCCTGCTGATTACTACCGAGTGCATGATTGCCGACAAACCAGCCGATGAAGGAGCCGCCGCTGGTGGTATGCCGGATATGGGTGGTATGGGCGGCATGGGTGGCATGGGCGGTATGATGTAAGTCCTTCCCCCGGCACAAAAAAACCGTCCTTGTGGCGGTTTTTTTGTGCCGGGGGGAAGGGCAGTGGTGAGGGACGAGGCAGGAGCGACCAAAGGGCCATTCTCTCGAAAGGTATAAAACAGCCCCATGGTCGCGATCAAAAGATTGTTGCGGTCATCGCCCCTGCACGACCATAGTCCCTAAGGCCATTAGCTAGAATGGTGTAAATACAAAGGCCAGTACATCGTTGCTGTAATCTTCGGTGGTTTTGTATTCGCGGTAACCCTTGGATACGGCGACACCCAGGGCATAGTCCGAGTCATTGTACTGGATAATTTCCGAATGTTTGAAACCGTTCTCGATATGAAAATAGCGGTTATCAATATTGAGTTTGTCGCCCACTTTCAGCCCGCTGTTATGGGCAACGGATATAATGCTGCCGGCCCGGTCAGTGAATACCGCAAAACAGTTATCCATTACCCTGCCTTTTTCATCACGAGGAAGTACTTCGGTCAGCATATCTTTAAATTGTGGTTCACTGTCAAAAACGATGCCGATACCACCAACGGTTTTTTCGGGCGTATCCAGGCTGGTAATCGGGGCATTATAAATATAGGTATGCCTGTCTGAATAAAGAGGTGTTTTTACAAAGGCCGATACAGCATATTGTTGTGAATCATGGATCTTTAATGTTGCCGAGGCCCCTGTTTGTTCATCCAGCATCTTGCCAATAATATGATTCTCTTCATCGTTTGATACGGCCAGTATTCTGCCTGATTTGTCATATAAATACAGGTTGGTGTAGACGGTGTACAGATCATTGATGTAGGCGAGGATCTCCGTTACCGTTTCGATGTCGGCATCGGACAGTTTTCCATTTAACAGGATACGTCTGAATGCAGATGTCAGCGCCCACCAGCGGCAGTCATTGGCCCGTTCGTACAGGTTGCGGTCCATGATGTCGACTGCCAGTGCTGCCAGGAACCGGGCATCACTCAGCAGTGATGATATTACTGTTGAAAGCAGGTTATTGATTGATGCATCGAAAATACTGGCGGTGTCTTCGCCAATCTGCTTTATTGCTTCCAGCACAGGCATAAACTCGGTTGCTTTTTTTCGGGCAGCCGTGATTTTTCCATTGAGTACGACCAGGCTTAAATCTTCATTTATATCGATAGAGTCTTTCCAGATCTCCTTGAGTTCGGCAGAAAAAAGACTGGATTGCCCCATTGTTTCGGTACTGACATCCATCGCGACATTTTCTGTATTCTGGCCGAATACGGTATCTATCCGGGTAACAACCTGTCCTCCCCAGCCCAGTCCATAAAAGCCCTGATAGCCGTTGGTCATGGTGGTACTGATAAAGCATTCTTTATCCCTGTATGTAATTATTTGAGAACCGGAATTTTTGGGAAACCTTGTTCCAACGGGTATTTCGTTGGTGTTGTTACTGGCAATAACCTTGTCCTGGTTATCCATGATCATCATTGTGCTGTGATCACTGGATTGCATCAGGTTACTGAAAATACCATTCATTTCATCGTCGAAACGAAAGCACAGGCATAAAATACCCAGTACGGGTGAATGTGCATCATTGGTGCGAGTGATCTTGCATGAATAAACAAGCGAGTTTTCTTGCCCGGGTTGCAGATCAGAATGTTTGAATGTTTCCACATAATCTTTTTCAGTGTTGAGTGTTTCTTCAATCAGCGGGTCGGATGAGAAGGTGACCGGATTATTTTTATCCAGATGGGCCCGCACGGAACCCCTGGCATCAAGAATGATGATTTCATCATAGACGCTGTATTTTTTTACATATTCACTGAGGCGATTTTCAATGAATACAAGGTTATCATCATCAACCTCCGGGGTTGTTAAAAACTCACGGATATCATCATCGGTAGCAAGAAAGCCAACATCTGCAGTTCGTTCAAAAAGGTTACGTATAAGGACGTCGATGGCCACTTGTGCAATTGAGGTGTCACTGAGGATCAATTTTTTCAGATTTTCTTCCAGCAGGTTGTGAATAAGGTTGTGCTGAAGTTCACTGAATTTACCCTTGGTCTCTTCCATGTCAGCAAGAATGGTGGCGGCGACATTGAGGCTGTTTATTTTGCCAATAAGTGCAATCTTTCCCCACCATTCCCCCAGCGAATCGAGTCTGGATTTGTAGTGGTTAACCAATGGTAATATTTCAAGCAATCGTGCCTTGTTATCC
>DRJK01000055.1 GCA_011052215.1 Gammaproteobacteria bacterium | reverse complement strand
GACCGTCTGCCGCACGGATGCGGCAGCCGAGCCGCCATGGATGGCATATTTTGCGTGTCTTGATCAGGCTTGCCGGTTTCATGTCCGGATTGCGGTTTAGCCCGAAACGCACTTGCCGCTTACATTTCAACTACATTTGTCATGGCTTAACGGGACAACTGTGAGAAATTATATACACTTGTTGATTGTAGGGCTATAAGGGGGACTAGTCCATCAGGATACGCATGGACAGGTCAATTGCCTTGATATTTTTTGTCAATGAGCCAACTGAAATGTAGTCCACCCCTGTTTCAGCAGTGGCTCTGACGTTTTCCAAACGAATACCACCGGAGGCCTCCAGTTCGGCCCTGTGTGCATTCACAGCGACGGCCTTTTCGAGTGTTTCCATATCCATATTGTCCAGCAGAATTCTTGTTGCCCCGGCGTTTAATGCCTCTTCAAGCTGCAGAAGGTTTTCGATTTCCACCTCGATTGGCTTGTCGGTGGTTTGGCGGGCAGATTTCATGGCGGCCTTTATCGATCCGGCTGCCATAATATGGTTTTCCTTGATCAGGATGGCATCATACAAGCCGATTCGATGATTGTTACAGCCACCACATTTTACTGCATATTTCTGTGCCAGGCGTAACCCGGGAACGGTCTTTCTTGTATCGAGGATTTTCGTTTTCAGGCCTTTCAGCGTGGTGGCGTATTTTCTCGCCAGGGTGGCTGTGGCCGACAATGTTTGCAGAAAATTCAAGGCGGTTCTTTCACCGGTCAGTAACGAGCGAGCCTGACCGGTGAGCGTGCACAGGGTTTGGCCTGGCACGACATCATCACCATCATTGACCTGCCATTTAATGTCAATATCGCGGTTTATTTGTAAATAGACCTCGTTAAACCAGTCCTGCCCACATATAACAGCTGCTTCGCGTACAAAAACAGCAGCTGTTGCAGTCGCGCCGGCAGGAATGAGTGACGCGGTGATGTCACCATTGCCGATATCCTCCTGCAAGCTGAAACTGATTTGTTGCTTGATATCCTGTCTAAAATCAATCAAGTGTTTAACCTGGTTCATGTTTTATTCACTGACTTCGATCAGCTCTATTTCAAAGATAAGTGTTGCATCCGGGGGTATGACATCGCCTGCCCCGGCCGAACCATAAGCCAGTTCTGAAGGAATGGTTAATTTTCTTGTGCCACCTTCCTGCATTCCAATGATACCTTCATCCCAGCCTTTGATAACCATGCCGCAGGCTATCGGGAAACTGAAGGTTTTATTCTGGTCCTTGCTTGAGTCAAATTTTGTCCCATCTTCAAGCCAGCCTGTGTAATGGACGATGGCGGTTTGTCCCAGGCCGGTAGCCATTTTTCCTTCACCTGTTACGATATCTTCGTAGCGGATACCGCTTTCTGTCATATGTGTTGTCATCGGCCTCGTCCAGGGTTGAATGGTGAGTAAAGCGTTATGGATGAATCAGGGATACTGTTTTAATGTCAGTATTTTACCTTTTTGTATAATTTCCAGTTTTTTCAGGACATTCATGCCCAGTAATATATCGTCACCTTCCATGTACGGGTTGATTGTGGCCGACAGGTTGTCCAGTACGATGCTACCAATGCTGAGTCGTCTGATCGTGGTCAGATAAACCTCGATACTGCCGTTTGCAGTACTGACGGAAATCGGCGGGCCACGTTTCAGGCCAATTTTTCTGGCTACGGGTTCAGGTATGGAGATGGTCGTGGCGCCGGTGTCCAGAAAAAAAGTCACCTCCTGGTTGTTGATATATCCCCGTGAAACATAGTGGCCGTTACGGTTGCGAACAAGACGGACTACCCTGATGCCGGAGTTCAGCACAGAACTGTTAATTTCCTGATTGGGGTTGTGTTGCTTGTCGAGAATATTTTTGAAAAAGAAGGCCAGCAGCCCAAGGAAAACGATCCATGCGGCAATCATCATACCCTTGCCCATGGATTTTGTCTGGTGTTTGCTCATGGAGGGATTATATCTGTAATGTCAAGCCAGTGCGAAGAGGAATGCCATACACGGATAGTGTAAAATTCCGGCATGCAGAACAAAACCGGACAACCAGTCAGACCCGATGACCCGCTGAGGGTTACCGAAATTTTTTACTCACTGCAAGGTGAGTCAAGGAACATCGGTTTTCCCACGGTGTTTATACGCCTGACGGGTTGTCCGTTGCGGTGCGGTTACTGCGACACGGCGTATGCGTTTTCCGGCGGTGAGTGGATGGGACTGGACGATATTCTGGACAAGGCGGGCAGTTGGTCGACCCGGTATGTAACGGTTACCGGCGGTGAGCCCCTGGCCCAGCAGGCCTGTCTGTTATTGTTGAGCCGGCTTTGTGACCAGGGTTATCAGGTGTCGCTGGAAACGAGTGGTGCACTTGATGTCGGCAGTGTGGATCACCGCGTCAGCCGGGTCATGGATCTGAAGACACCAGGCTCGGGTGAGCAGAAAAAAAACCGCTACGACAATATAAAGCTGTTGAACCGGCAAGATCAGGTCAAGTTTGTGATTTGTGACAGGGCCGATTTCGACTGGGCGCTGGCTAAAATACAGGAATACAACCTGGAAGTATGTTGTGAAATACTGATATCCCCCGTTTACGGGAAAATTGAACCGTCGATACTGGCAGAATGGGTTCTTGAATCGGGTGTACAGGCCCGCTTTCAATTACAGTTGCATAAGCAATTATGGGGTGACAGGGCCGGGCGATAACAGGGGCAGAGGCGTTGAGTTTAAAGGGTAACGATCTATGAGTGGCGTAAAAAAAGCCGTGGTACTGGTCTCGGGGGGGCTGGATTCTGCAACGACGCTGGCGATAGCGCAACATCAGGGCTATCTGTGTCATGCGCTGAGTTTTCGTTATGGGCAAAGGCATGTGGCTGAGCTTGATGCTGCGAACAAGGTTGTTGAGTTCGCCAATGTTGGTATACACAACACCATTGGCATTGATATGGGGAAAATAGGGGGCTCCGCACTCACTGACCCGGCCATTGATGTCCCGGACCGGCCAACGCAGGGTATCCCGGTGACCTATGTTCCTGCACGTAATACCATATTTCTGTCCCTGGCCCTTGGCTGGGCCGAGGTGCTGGGTGTGCAGGATATTTTTATCGGTGTGAATGCCGTTGATTATTCCGGCTATCCTGACTGTCGGCCAGAATATATCCAGGCATTTGAGCAGATGGCCAGCCTGGCGACAAGGGCGGGGGTGGAGGGCAGGGTAACCCGCATCCATACCCCTTTGATCGAGCTGTCCAAGGCCGGGATTATCAGGGCAGGGGTGGATCTGGGTGTGGATTACAGTCACACGGTGTCCTGTTACGCGGCGGATGACAGGGGTTATGCCTGCGGTGTGTGCGACTCTTGTCGCATAAGAAGGGACGGGTTTTTATCAGCCGGCATTCCCGATCCGACATTATATCGTTAAGCCATTGTTTCTCATATAATCCTGTCATTAATTCAGGTGGAAATCTTAAACCTGGCACTGTAAAATGCCAATCTTTGCTCAGGAATCTGTCGGGCCCGGTGAAAAATTAACCGGGTTGGCTTACCATTCGTCTCTCTGCAATTTCCCAGGCCCAACGGGCTCCTGAGATGACGAATTTTTAACCAAATTCAGATTTTTCACATTATCTAGTGTTCTATCCATGTGATAACTGCGCTGAATCCGTAATTATCACATGGATAGAACACTAGAATTACAAGACTAATTGAGGGTATCAAGATGGTTTTTGAGGATTTTTCCAGTGCGCACACAACCTTTTTGTGGGCCACTTTTGCAGTTGCGCTCATTATGGGTGCGGTCGTCAGCAAGACGGGTTTTTGTACCATGGGGGCAATATCTGACTCAGTAAATATGGGCGACAATGGTCGTATGCGTGCATGGTTTCTGGCCATTGCTGTCGCTATCGTCGGCATTATTATTATGGAATCAATGGGTATCATGAATGCCGATTCTGCTTTCCCCCCCTACCGCGCAAGCCGACTGATCTGGGGTGAAAATCTGATCGGCGGGATCATGTTTGGTGTGGGCATGACCATTGCGAGTGGTTGTGGTAACAAGACCCTGATTCGGATCGGTGGTGGTAATATCAAGTCTGTTATGGTTTTGGCGATCATTGCCCTGATTGCGTATTACATGATCAACCCGTTTCCGGATAGCGATAAAACCCTGATGTCTGTCCTTTTTTATGACTGGATTCGTCCTATGTCTGTCAGCCTGACAACCAACCAGGATCTTGGTGCAATGCTTAATCCTGAAAACCCCGTACAGATGCGTATGTACATTGGCAGTGCGATTGCACTGGTACTGCTGTTTATTATTTTCAAGTCCAGGGACTTCCGACAGAATCACGATAATATCATGGGGGGAGTGGTCGTTGGTCTGGCGGTACTGGCTGGCTGGTATATCAGTGGCGCATTGATCAAGATTAATGCCGATGGTGATCTGCTATCGCTTTCCTCTTATTACCATGACTGGGATATGCTGACTGAATCTGAAGCGGGTAAGCCGTTTGAAATGCGCTCACTGAATACCCAGTCGTTTACATTTATTAACCCGATGGGCCAGACCTATGGCTATGTTACGGGTGGGTTTGCAGCCAAATATCTGACTTTTGGTCTGATGGCAGTGTTTGGAGTGATATCAGGATCATTTCTGTGGTCCATCGCATCAAAAAGTTTTCGTATTGAATGGTTTGCCTCTTTCAAGGATTTTCTGAACCATGTTATTGGCGCTACGTTGATGGGCTTTGGTGGTGTACTGGCCCTGGGTTGCACTATCGGCCAGGGTATTACCGGGGTCTCAACCCTGGCATTAGGTTCGATGATCGCGCTGGCAAGCATTATTATTGGTTGTGCGATGACAATGAAGATCCAGCTCTACAAGATGATGTATGAGGATGCCAGTTTCATGGCTGCCTTCATCACCGGGTTGGTTGATTTTCGGTTATTACCCAAGGGGATGCGCAAACTGGAAG
>DRJK01000054.1 GCA_011052215.1 Gammaproteobacteria bacterium | reverse complement strand
TGTTTTGAGTTAAATTGATCATTCCGGACATGAAACCGGCAAGCCGGATCAAGACACGCAAAAACATGCCATCCGTGGCGGCTCGGCTGCCGCGTCCGTGCGGCAGACGGTCTTGATCAGGCTTGCCGATTCCATGTCCTCACATTGTTATGTGTTTCCACTGTCCCGTTAACCCATGACGAGTGTGGTTGAAACGTAAGTGGCAAGTATGTTTTGAGTTAAATTGATCATTCCGGACATGAAACCGGCAAGCCGGATCAAGACACGCAAAAACATGCCATCCGTGGCGGCTCGGCTGCCACGTCCGTGCGGCAGACGGTCTTGATCAGGCTTACCGATTCCATGTCCTCACATTGTTATGTGCTTCATAAAATTAACGGGGTAACCGTGATCCGTTTATAATATTTTCACTACTCAGGCAGATTGCCCGTTTCAACCCATGACGATAGATCCGGTCATCACGCATCTATGCAAGCAAAATCCTTCTATTCAGTTATTGTCAGCCTTAAGCCGTTTTCGATTTGAATAAAATCCTGTTTTTAGCATGATCTAGTGCTTAAGGATCCCCATAAGTTGCCGATATTTATTGATATTTTAAAATTATTGAATAAATCCAGGAAAGCTTCTATGCCAGTTGACAGGGAGCTTGCAGAAAAACGCTATGGGTGTGGTCAGGTTTATTATTACGATATTGTTATCCATGTCTGGACTCATGGCAGGCTTCAATGTGCAGGCCGGAACCCGGGCTGACGATCAGGCCGTGATAATACAGGGAAAGAATGATCCCGAGGCAGACAAACTATGGGCAATTCTGCATCAGGTGACAGAACATCTGGATGAACGGATGCAGGAAAACTCGAGTCCGGCACACATCAATAACATTCTCATGCAAGACTGCGAAACACCAAACCCGAACAGTTTCCTGGTAATGGCGCTTCAGGCAGAAGCCAGAAACAAGCAATCAAACCCTGGTCTGAGTGTACGGGGCGCCTACACGAATCAAACCCTGAGAGACAATATCGATGATTCGAATGCCTACCTGGAATTGTCATGGGAAATTCTCAGACAGGGTTACAGGGGAAACAAGCAACAGGCAGATAACCTGTATCGCCAGGCAAAGATCGAGGCATTACGCGGTCGCATAAGGCGGTTTAATAAAACATACCGCTGCCGGCGTTATCAACTGAATGAAACATTTGTAGGGTTGCAGGCAAGCCTGGTATCACTGAAGCTGGAATTGATGGAGCCGGTTTATCAGGTTGAAAGACGCGCCTATTTCAAGGGCTGGAGTTATCTGGATGAATTGCTGGTATCAGAACAGGACATCAAGCTGGCAAGAGAAGAACTGAAATATCTGAATTCCGACAGCCACTGGAATGATGCATTGATGCAATCTGTAAATCCCGCTGCTGTTGATGTGGACATGCCCGCTGTGATTGAGGCAATCAGAAAGGACCAGCAGGTTGAAAAATTAAGCCAGTTATTAAAGCAATCCCTGAAGGGCAAAAACCGGTACCGAAGCAATAATCGGCTACGGTTTTTTTTACGAAAAGAATTTGATGTATCAGGAAGGGGAAGCCGGAATGGTGTGGCCGCAGGTGTCAAGTTTATCATTCCGCTTGAGAAAAAAAACAGGAAATCGCTTTCCTATCGACTCAGACAGGTAGAAGAGGAAGCAGAGCTGCAAAACTGGGAACGAATCGCCAGGACACGTGCCGCCTATGAAGAGTTAAGAGAACAAAAAGCACGTGTTATAAAACAGCAATATCGGTACCTGCGAAGCAAGGAGCGTGTCAGACGTGTTTTTGTCAGAAAGGGGCTGAATCAGGACCTTGAACTGGCAGCAGCGGTCGCACGGGTACGAAGCTTGTTTGATGCATCGATTGAGCTGGTAAAGGCGAAAGAAGAGCTGTATAGGCGCGCCAATGAAATTTTTCTGGTTGCACGGGTTGATTACAACCCGGCATATATAAAGATTCAGCCAATGCAGGAAAATAATAATCGGGCGCGTATTGGTGAACGCTCGATCTACATCTGGGCAAAAACATTTAATTCACTTGGCAATCAGCAGATTTTTGACTTTCTGGAAGCGAAATCAATAAAACGTATATTACTTTCCGCAGGTAAAAAAGCAGACCGGGCAAAGATGTCTGAATTTATCAGGCAGGCAAGGGTAAAGAATATTCAGGTGGAAATTATTGTTGGTTCAAATACGTGGTTTATGCCAGAGCAGCACGAACGCGCCAGTCTGCTGGCAATTACAAAATCAGAAATCACTGGCAGTATTCATCTCGATATTGAGCCGCATACGGTAGCAGGGTATAAGCAAAATAAACAAATATACCTGGATGATTATGTGTCCATGCTGGGCAAGATACGCGATGGCCTGGTAGACAGCAAATTAAGCGTTGCCGTACCCACACATTGGCCGGCAGCGGTATATGCAAAAATAAACGCCTTGGTGGACAAGGTTTATATCATGGCCTACGAGAATAAAAATACAGATGTCCTGGTCAGGAGAGTGAAGAAGGTGCTGGCCAATGTAGATATCAACAAAGTGGTCGTCGTGCTGAGTGTGAAGGACTTTGATGATGAGTGGGCAATGGAGAAGGCCCTGAATGTGTTGCAACGTGATACAGGCATTTATCAGTTCGGGTTTCATCAGCTCAGAACATTCTTGCAAAAAGCAGGGGTGAGAAGATGAAGCTCAGGAACAGAAAAAGTTATTTGACATCCCTGCCTGAAGGCGAGGCGCCAAAAAACATAAAGGCCAGCATCACACAGTTAATTTACTTTACAGTGATTCTTCTGGCCGTCATTTATCTTGTATTTATATTCGCACAAAAATATCTGTATTTCGACGAAACAGGTGTTGTGGAGGCAGAAAAGACCATTATCAGCTCCAGTAGGGGCGGGCATATTGCCAGCCTGAATATCAAGCAAGGGCAAAGCCTGAAGGGAAATGATCTCATCGCGATACTGGATGCGACACGCCATGACTGTCGTGTTGATGAGGCCGATCGAGCCGACAGGTTACGCTATGAAACTGACCTTAATATATCAAAGCGTATCGGCCTGGAGGCGCAATTGAGACAAACAGGAATGTCATTGAATGGCCATGAATTACGCAGGGCGCTTGAGCTTGATCGCGGCCTGCTACGTAACACCACACGGCTGAAAGACAAGAAAAATATGATCCTGAATGGCATCGGCAATGTTAGCAGGGAAATATCATTGCAGAAACAGCGCCTGAGGGCCATGCTGGCCAGGGAGAAAAACACAGGGCTACCCGATGGTTGTTATAAGGAATTGATTGCCTCACCCTTTAATGCCGTTGTCACTTCAGTGCAGAAAAAGGCAAAGGAATTTGCACGACGTGGTGAGGCTATTGTTACCCTGATGAAATATGATGCGCCAATCAGAATCGAGGTCTATCTGGATAGCGACGTGCTGAAGTTCCTTGCCAAAGGAGACAGGCTTGCCCTCGAATTTCCTGATGGCACCAGGAGCGAAGGAAGGATCAATACCATATATTCATCGGCGTATGCCGTGCCCGAGAGACAATGGGATAATTACAAGCCAGTGGCACCACAGATACGCGTACATCTGCAACCCGTACGCAAACAGGACCGTGAACTGTGGCTGGCATATGACCGTATGGAAGTCAGGGTCAGGGGGCGAAGATGAGGAAGCCCTGGGTTATCAAAACAGACAACAAACATTCTGTTCCCGTAAATGTGGACTGTGTGGCTATAGACCAGATAGATAGTTTGCCAGTGGAAGATGTGGCGTACTGGTTGATTGATATGCGGATTTGGCAGGATGGCTGGCAAACGTTGTGCCAGGTCCGCCGTCATTTATCACCAAAGGTATATCTGCGTCCCGTTGTTTTTCTGATGGAATCCATGGAGATGCCTGCCGAGATTCAAAAGGCAGCAGATGGACACATCAATCTTGTGTCAGTTGATAATGCCATTCTGGAAGACTGGGTATCACGGGTAGAGCCGGTAAATCACTGGATTAATCACCTTGCCCATGTAGATGAAGCGCAGGATACAAATATTGCATTCAAGGTTTTGCGTCTTATCACCAGTCGAAACATGGAGCTTGAACCGGTTACAACGGTACGCCGAAATTCGGGGTATGTTTATCCCATACTGGAACCACTGTTTGGCAAGCGTGATACCGGTGTTATGGAAACGTTGTCATTCCTGGAAAGCCAGCACCTGCTGACAGGAAAATATGTATCCAAGGCCCATTATTGCAGTCATTGTGGCAGTGCCTTTCTGAACTTCAAGGAGTCCTGCCCCCATTGCAGCTCCGATGATCTGGCCGTAGATGAACTGGTGCACCATTTCAAATGTGCCTATATAGCGGAAATGTCTGAATTTAAGCATGGCGACCATCTGCAATGCCCTAAATGTGAGCGAGAGTTACGCCATATCGGTGTTGACTATGATAAACCATCGATGGTTTTTCATTGCAATCAGTGTAGTCATACCTTTCAGGATCCGAAGATAATGGTGGCTTGTTATAATTGTGGTCGAAGTACCGAACCGGAAAATCAGATTGTCAAGGTCATTCAATCCTATTCGGTTTCCGCTATCGGTTTGAATGCGGCAGAATATGGGCTGGAAGCATTATTTACAAATATACTGGACTCGGAATTACGGTTGTATTCAATCAATGCGTTCCATGATTTTTTTCATGTCGAGGCGGCGCGTATCAGCCGTTATAAGATTTCATCCAGTTCCCTGGCCATGATTCAATTCAGGGATATTGACCAGTTGTATATAAAACTGGGTGGTCGGGCACAGGAGGTGTTTGCCGAGTTAAGCGCTATATTTAAATCTGTTTTACGCCAGTCCGATATTATTACCGCCCGTAACGAAAGTATCTTTTTTGTAATTATGACGGAAACAAAAAAGCAGGAGGCCTATCGTGCCATTGAGCGACTGCAGGAGGACGTGGTCGCGTTGTTTAAAAATAATCTCGATTTTTCCCCACAACTGGTGATCAGTATCGAGGCGATAGACGAGCAGATGGATCTGGAAAAAACACTCGAAGATTTTCTGGGGAATCATGCCGTTTGAAGGTGTTATAAATTTTGTTAACGGCCTGTCGGCAGGGCAAATACTGGCCTATTTCTGGCCTTTTTTCCTGCTGGACATGACGCGCTATCTGTTTCTCGATGTGATTGTCATACTGATATACATACCCAAGCGCATATTGAACAAGGCCCGTTTTCTCAATGCAAGAAAACGCTTATATAAAGAGCTGCCCCTGATTTCCGTGATTGTACCTGGCAAGAATGAAGGCAAGCATATTCCCCGGCTGGCCTATTCGCTCGACAATCAAACCTATAAAAATATTGAATTGATTGTTGTTGATGACGGTTCGGATGATAACACCGCGACAATCTGTCGTGAACTTGAACGCAAGGGCAAGATTCAGTGTTTTATCAGAAACGAAGTGCGCGGTGGCAAGGCATCGGCAGCCAATACCGCCCTGAAGTATTCGAATGGAAAATACGTGATCCATATTGATGCAGATTCGCACCTTGCCTACGATGCCGTGGAAACGATCTTGCTGCCCTTTTATATGAACCCGAATATCGGCGCCGTCGGCGGAGACGTACGTGTGGCCAATGCTGAAGAGACATTTGCAACACGCATGCAGGCAATCGAATACCTGAAATCCATTTCAACCGGACGAACCATTTCATCAGAGTTGAATATATTGCGTATCATTGCGGGTGCGCATGGTGCATTCAGACGTGATGTGCTGGACAGATTATATGGCTGGGATGTCGGGCCCGGGCTGGATGGTGACATTACCCTGAAAATACGCAAACTGGGATTCAGGGTTGTACATGAACCCATGGCTATTTGTTACACCAATGTACCGACAACGTTCTGGCGGCTTGCAAAACAACGGTTTCGCTGGGACAGATCGATGGTACGTTTCAGGGTGCGCAAGCACCGTGATGTTCTCTTTCCTTCCGCACAATTTAATTTTGCCAATTTTATGGCAACGGCAGAAAATATATTTTTTAATATCATTCTCGATATCAAATGGTGTATTTATTTTATCCAGATGGTTGTATTCTACCCGGACCAGCTTGAGTACATCTTTATTATTAACTATTTCCTGTATTTAATGGCAAATATTCTTGAGTTTGTTGTTGCCTGTGCATTATTACATTTGTCCTTACGTCCCCGGGATTATTTTCTGGCAGTATTCATACCCCTGATCCCGTTTTATACCGGATTATTTTTACGCATAGTGCGAACCTATGCCTACCTGATGGAATTTTTGTACGGAGCCTCATACATGGATAAATGGAACCCGTGGAAGGTTTCGCGTATCGCCAAAAGAGAAAAATTATAAGGCGGCCATGCCGTTATGGCGTAAACAGATGGCCGCAAATAAAAGCCTGGGTGTCCTCGACAAGCTGTTTATTTACTGTGACCACTGTTTTTATATAAAATAATATCCATCGGGCTTACCGGGTAGTTTTTTTACTGTGTTCGAGAATAAAGGCCATGGTATTTCGCAGTGAATCTATGATTTTGTCATAGTCTTTTTGTACTACAGGTTTGAGCTTCCGGCTCATTTTTATAATAAGCCGCTTGTGTTCATCGAGTGCCGCCTGTAAAGGCAGGTTCAACCCGTCGCAGGTAAGAAAATGTTGTGCCTTGCCAAGTTGTTCTAACGGGTTACCCGCCTGGTCTCTCTTCAGAATTTCCTCAGCGCGCCAGACGGCATCGTCGGCAGCACTTTGGGTCTGGTCATCTGGCAGGGCAAGTATGGCACTGTGAAGCAAAGGGAACCAGGCTAATAACTGGTCATTTTTATCATTGACCCTGGCCAGAATAATGCTGTGTATTAATAAAGCAGTTCGGGCGCCGGCACCGCGGCTGGCCGCCTGTTGAAGGGTGGTCCCCGCAGCATTAAGTGTGCTTGCCATTTCTGTGAGGCCACCGATGGCCTGTGCCGCCCGGGATCGCATTATAAGTTCCAGACTGGATGACAGGTCTTCAGCGGTTATCATGAGGATATTTGCACTTGGGCAATAGTTGCCCGGAACGGGTCGGGTGGAGTCCGCTTTTACCATCTGTATTGGTGAAGAAGACATTAACAGGATGAACAGGCTCAATAGATAAAGACTTGTTGACTGGATGTGTAGTGGCATGGTTTATCTCCCGGTGTTGTGCAAGCTGACAGTTTAATCAGATTTGGTTTTCTGGTGCTGAATGGGCAGTACTTTGTTCTTGAGTTTTTCAGTTTCTTCTTCCAGTTTCAAAAATTCACGCTTGATGAAACCGCGACTACTGATGTTGCGGTAGACAAGCTCTATCAGGAAGCTGGCGCCAATGGTGATCCAGGTGCCGTAGAAGGCATTTCTGTTGGCCTGCCATTGGTAGTGGAGCAAGAGTACGAAAACACCGGAAATAATGATAAAACCACAGGCAATAATCAAGGGGTTGCCACCGTATTGTGGACGCAATCGCCAGTGGGCGGCTAATACAAACAGGTAAATCACCATGAATACGCTGCTGGTGATGGACGCAATGCCATTCAGGTTGAACATAAGTGCAAACAGCAAACCCAGACCGGCGGTGAGGTAGAGCCCCTCCATCGATCCAAACCAGATCTTACGCTCGAACAGGTGGGGTAGCTCGCCGTCCCGGGCCAGGGCATAGGCGACATTGGCACCACCGAACAAGGTTGCATTGATGGCCGAGGAGATGGAAAAAAGCGCACCGATGGCGACCAGAATATAACCAAGGTTTCCAAGGAAGGGCTTTGCCGCTACCGCCAGGGCATTGTCCTGAGCCTTTATTAATTCAGGCAGGGGCAGGTTACCCACGGCAACGGCGGCGACGAAGATATAAACCAGGGTGACGATAAGAATGCTCAGGTAGATGGCGCGTGGCACATTGCGTGCGGGGTTTATCATATTCTCCGAGGCGTTGGTCACCAGACCAAATCCCATGTAGGAGAGAAAAAAGATAGCCGTGGCATTGAGAATATTATGAATTCCTTTTGTGTCCAGTGCCGGTGTGATCAGCTCGGGTTGAATACTGCCGGCACCAAGTACCACAAACAGGCCGAGGATGCCGAGTTTAATCATTACAATGAAGGACTCGGCCCTGCCAACGGCGGCGGAACCAAATACGCCCAGAGCGGTAAATAGCAGGATCACACCCAGTTCGGCAAGCCCCATGCTCGCGGCATTCGCCGGCAAGTGGATCAGCGGCAGTAGATAACCGGCAAAGCCCTTGGCAAACAGGGCAATGGAGACAACATAACTGAACCAGAAAAGGAAGCTCAGACTGCCGGTTATGAGGTTGTCGCCGATGCCTCTGAGTATGAACTCCATGGGACCGGCATTGGAAATGATGTGTTTTCCCAACAGCGCATATGAATAGGCGATTAACAGGGATATGAGGCCGGAAATCAGGAACACCAGAGGCAGGTTGCTGCCGGCGATTCGAGCGCCGAGACCGAATATAGAAAATATGCTGGCACCGATCATGGTACCGACTGCCAGTGCAATGGTTTGCCACAGGCCAATTTTCTTTTGATTCGACATTATTAATGTTGCCCTTTAGTTTATTGCCCGTTTTCATTTGCAGAACAGGGATGGGGCAAGTGGTTGTATCCGGCCCCTGTTCAAACCGTGTTTGTTATCTGTACGGATGAGTCTATATTTTCCATGGCGTGTTATCCTTTTACCGGCGGGTAAGGCGAAAGAATACTATGGGCAACGAATTCATTCCATCATGGTCATTACTGTATTATATCAGTGAATGGCTGGTAAGGCTGGTCATGCTGGGCCTTGTGGTCGAACGCCATCCACCCCGTGCAGCGATGACCTGGTTGCTTGTCATTTTTTTTCTGCCCTGGCCGGGGCTATTATTATACCTGTTTATTGGCGAGAATCGGTTGCCACGTCGCCGATTGGTAAAACGCAAGCTGCTACTGGCAAAACTGGATGACGTATACAAGCGGCACATACCACGCAGGGAAAATGTATCCTCAATTGTGGATCAGGAATTTCTACCGACGGTCATACTGGCTGAACGACTGGGTTACATGCCCATATTGCCCGGCAACCAGGCAACATTGCTGGTCAATACGGACACGGTGATTGACCGGTTGGTCGAGGATATCGACGCTGCACAACATCATGTGCACATACTGGTTTATATATTTGCCGTGGATGTGACCGGGCAACGTATCATGGCAGCGCTTGAACGTGCAGCGTCACGTGGTGTCGAGTGCCGGTTGCTGGCCGATGCACAGGGCTCGAGGCAATTTTTTAAAAAAATGTCACGGCGACTGATCCAGGCGGGTATCAAACTATACCCGGCATTGCCAGCCAGTCTGCTACGTGCCTGGGTTTCGCGCATTGACCTGCGCAATCACCGCAAGATTATTGTTGTCGATGGCCGGGTCGCCTATTCCGGATCACAAAATATCGTTGATGCGGGTTACGGGCACCGGAATTTGCAGTGGTACGACCTGATGGTTCGTTTGACCGGTCCTGTGGTACTCGAATTACAGGCCGTGTTTGTAGGTGACTGGTTTGCAGAAAGTGATGAACTGCCGGATGAAACGGACATATTCCCAGACAGCAGCAACCCGGTTGAGGGTGGTGTTGCCGTGCAGACCCTGCCCAGTGGCCCGTTGTTTCCCACAGAAAATTACCAGCGTCTGGCGGTGGCCGCGTTGCATGCAGCTCGACACAAGGTCACCATCACAACACCCTACTTTGTGCCGGACGAAGTTTTCCTGGAAGCCATGGAAACCGTAGCGTTGCGAGGTGTCGTGGTCGAGTTGATTGTACCGTTGAATTCCGACCAGATACTGGTGGGTAATGCAGCACAGGGCTATTATGAACGGTTGCTAAAAAGCGGTGTCAGCATCTATCGGTTTAGCAAGGGATTAGTACATGCAAAGAGCATGACCATCGACGATTCACTGGCCTTCCTGGGATCGAGTAACTTCGATATCCGCTCGTTTGCACTCAATTTCGAAATCAATATGATTTTTTATGATGCCGGGTTCACCGGATCATTACGTCAACAGCAGGACTGGTATCGTGCACATTCACGGCAGCTCACGCTGGCGCAGTGGCAACTGCGCCCCCGCTACCAGAGAATCACCCAGAATATTATAAAGTTGTTGAGTCCGCTGCTTTAATCCGGGAAAACCTGTGTATGGCAACACGGTGACATGAATGCACCGGTTGCTATTGCTCCGTATCCGACACGGGATCAGGAGTGTTGCGGATAAAGGGGAGCGAGATCATTATCATGTTTATGTTTTACTTCGGTTTTTTCCTGCAGGCCGTGGCTAAACCTGTCCCACATTGCCGCACCATTCCAGACGGTGTCGTCATTGGCGTAGAGACTGCGATCCAGTGCTCTGATGAGTGTCTGTCCCGTTTCGGTGCGCGTGGCCAGTGCACTGAGGCTGCGAGGCGGGTTATCGGGCCATTGCGCGTGGCCAAGATCCAGCAGGGCCCGGGCGGCGGCCTGTCTGTCATTGGCCATGCAGGCTTTTTGCAGGGCCCGCAGGACAGATTTCTGATTTGGCCTGGCGGGGTGCTGCGTGGATTGAGGCGTTTGCTTCGCCGTATTCCGGGCATCAACCTGACGGCGCTGTTTTGTGCGCCGTGCCTTTATCACCGCCAGCAGGGTGAGCAATAAACCGATGCTGGCGATCAGCCAGATCCAGTTTGCCTTGATCGCTCTGGTGAGCGCTTCAGGTATCACACGTTCCGCATTTGTTTGCACTGCCTTGTTTGCTGTGCTGGTCTGTGCACTTTGATGCGCAACCGGGCGGTGATCGTTTGTCTGCGCTGCGCTCGCCGTACCGGCGGCACCCGGCAGTACCTTGAACTGCCGGGCAGGCAGGGTAGTGCTGGCGGTTATGTTGCGACGGGTATCCCACCATTTGATGGTAACAGCCGGCACGTCCAGCGTACCCTGCGCACCGGGGATGTAGGTCAGTGTCTGGGTACGAATACCGTAAAGGATCTGACCATCGGTACGGCTTTCCTGGTGTGGTGTTTCCGGGTACAGGCGGGCATTGGCCGGGGAGGCGATGGCCAGTTCGGGTATCTGTGAACCGGACAGTCCCCTGGCCTGAATAGTAATGGTGCGTGAGACCGGCTCGCCGGCCCTGAACCGTGGCGGGTTTTTAGTCCAGCTATCGCCCAGGGTCACCGCCTCGGCCGGTAGCCAGTTGCGACCGGCCGAGGCGGGCCGTGCCTTGATCACCATATTGACAGATTGGCTGCGGGCGGTGATGGCCTTGCCGTGATTGCCAAACGGCGTACCATTAAAAAAATTATCGTTGAGAAGGCTATTGCGGGAAAAGGGATCGCTGGCAAACGGATCATTGCCCAGAAATTCCTCCATCAGGCTACGAGGCCGACTGCTCTGTATACGCGGCTGGGGAACCGTGATACGGCCACTAAATGTGGCAGGCGGGATATGCAGCGAACCACTTTTTTCCGGCGAAATCATGTAGTGGCGTTCGATGACGCTGTAGGTCTTACCGTTGCGTACGGTGCTGTAACTTTTGTCTTCACCAAGCTGTTCGACAACGGCATTTTGTAATTTTGGCGCACGGAGTTCGCCCTCTTGCATGCGCCCATCGTAATAAAGGCGTACGGTGTAGGGGATCTGTTGTTGTACATAGGTCTGTTTGCCGGTGTGTTTGACCTCAGCCTTGACGAATACGTGCTGGTTTGCCTGATTTACTGTCTGTTGAGACGTCCCGATGATCTTCAGCTCAAGTGGTTTGGTCTGCTGCCCGCCGACACGGATAGACGGGATACGCAGCTGACCTGTGTGACGAGGCTGAATCTGCACTTGCCACAGGGTTTTGTCGGAACGCCGACCGTTAATGATACTGACCTGGGTGCGCGTGCTGGTACCCAGTATGTCGAAATTTTTCCCCAATGGGGTGAGGTCAGGCTGCTGATCTGAATGCTGCCCGTCACTCTCGATGGTCAGGGTCAATGTGCCACCCGCATAGACCGTGTCACGGTTGAGTGTGGCATGCACGGCCGCTTCACCCGGTACGGTCGCAAGCATTAGCAGCAGTGCTAACAGGGATGTCAGCCACAGCGGTTGGTTGCGAAGGTGTTGTGTCGGGGTGTTTTGTCTGTGTTTCATCTCATGTACTCCACTTGTGTTTACCAGGGCTGACGGCTGCCAGTGCCTTCACGTTGTGCCCGTTGTTGATACTGGTACAGGAACTTGCGTCGCAGCAGACTGCCGGGATCATCCGGGATACGGCGCAACCATTGTTCGGCCGCCATCTGTTCCTCGCTGCTGAGCGGTTCTGCACGGGCCGGTTGGCCGTTGTCCTGTGGCCGCTGTCTGGCCTGTGATTTGCTGTCATTTTTGTCGTGACTTTTATTTTGATTCTGCGTGGATTCCTTCCCCGCATTTTTTACCGCAGATTTTTTTTCGGCATTTTTCTTTGCCAGTGCCCTGGCCGCATTGGCAAACTGATTTTTACCGGCGCCATTATTTTTTTGCTGCGTTTTGCCTTGACCGGCTTGTTTACCTTTCTGCGCCTGCTTTCCCCGCTGGCCTGATTTACCCTTCTGCGCCTG
>DRJK01000053.1 GCA_011052215.1 Gammaproteobacteria bacterium | reverse complement strand
GGGATACCACCAGTGATTTCACGAACACGATTGGCAAAGCGCTTAAAATCCGCTACAGAGGCAAGATCCTTGAAGGTGGGTGGGGATATCGCCGGTTGTCCCTCGGCTATGCCTCTTACTTGTGATATTTTACCCTTGTTCTTGCTGCCTGGAAGGTGTCCACCTGTGCCCGTTTTTGCACCTTGCCCACCTTTAAAGTGGAAGGCCTGTACTTTTGTCAACAATGCTTCCTTGTAGCCGAATTCAGCACTGGCCAGTTCATAAAAGTATCGGGTATTCGCTTCCTGCTCTTCAGACAACATTCCGCCTTCACCCGAACATATGCCGGTGCCTGCCAGCTCCGCGCCCCTGGCTAAAGCTATTTTTGCCTCTTCAGACAGTGCACCAAAACTCATATCAGATACAAACAAGGGGATTTTCAGTTTTAAAGGCTTTTTGGCCTCAGGTCCAATAATCAGTTCTGTCCCCACACTCTGGTCTTCCATCAATGGCTTGGTTGCCATTTGAGCCGCCATAATTTGCAGGTCATCCCAATGAGGCAGCTCATGACGAGGAACCCCCATGGAGGTCATCTGGCCGTGATGCCCTAATCGGGATAACCCTTCTCTGGCAAGCTGATGGATAAATGCAACGGTTGGTTCTTCAGGCGTTGCTACCGCGGCCGCAGGTTCTGTGGATTGCAGTTTTATCCCCGGGCCTTCTTTGCCAATGTGTTCATCATTAAACTGTTTATGTGACCCATCACAATAAGGTGCATTACCCGTATGCTTGCATGCGCATAAATAGGCATCGCCGTCCTGTTCTGCTATAAATGCCTTCGGGTTGAATGATGTCCCCGTATGTGAGCCGTCACAAAATGGTTGTTTCTTCGAGAGGCCACAAACACAAAAATAGTATTCCTCATCTTTATCAAGAGTTACTTTTACTGGTTTGTTATCTGCAATGACGGGATTACTCATATCCGGATTCTCCTAAAATACATAACCGTTTTATCAGCCGGCCGCCATATGGGCAGGTAGGCCATGGTTCATGCCGGCACGTATTAATGACATACCGGGTTCATCTTGCTCCAATAGCTACCAGGCCCAGGCCTCATCCTGATCTAAAAATATCTTCAGGTTTCATTCAACATACCGCGCAAGTGAAGCCAATAAGCCCGCATGTTATTTCCGGCTCTGTCACGCTGTTTTAAACCGTCAGGGTTCATTTTCCTTGTTTGCTTTCAGGGACAGTATTATTTTGATTCAATTCGATAAGCAGCATGACAGGCAACACAGCGCTTCATTGCCATACCAAGGCTGGATAATATATCTTTTGTTGAGGCGCCTTTTTCCGCAGCATTAGCTATATTGTCAAAAGCCATGTGATTCGGCATACCGATTTGCATAAACCCACCCGGAACTGAATTCATCAGGGTAGGAGGTACGTTGGCCATACTTTGCATCCCCAAAGTCCTCAACGCAGACGCAACACCTTTCATGTCATCCCTGGACAGGGCAGTTATTGCTTGTTGAATGCCTTTTACGTTTTGCCGCATCTCATGAAGAACAAAAGCACGATTCACATCGTCAAGAACAACCGCTTGACGGCTATCCTTTTCAGCCCATGTGTTGCTTGAAAATACCATCAAGATAATGGTAATTCCGAACGTAATACTACGTGTGGTCATTATTAATGGATTATTCTTCATGTAAATATCCTCATGGTTCGGGTTTTGGCAGTCAACATGCCTGTAGAAAAACCGGTTTATCGTTCCGGCCCAGGTACATAACACGAACCTGAAATTACTACATACGGTCATGCAAGATTATCAACAGACTTTATCTGTTTTGACCATACTGATCATGCCCAATTTTATGATGATCGTCCAGTATTTTACCCTGTCCAACCGTAATACCGTGTTTTCTCTGTATTGTGTGCCATGCTGTACAGCAGCCATGCGTATTAACCTTTTCTTTTCCTCTATTACCAAACCGGTATCGGGAAATCAGGCCCGGATTGCATTTATTATCCAGGCAAATTATACAGGTCATATCCTTTTTGCTATTACAATTTCCGATGGAACACCATAGGATATAATGATCGAATTATGAATAATTTGCCACTTATTATTATGCAAATATTTTGTTAATTTAACCGGACGGCACCCACCTACAATAGATGGTTTTAATTTAAACAGACAGCTCCATAAATATATTACAAGACGGGAAGAAAACGAAGTTCCATGAGTTAAACTGGCAAGGCACAGATAACCTCCTGGCATGAGTATTCTATGTGCTTCGTTTAACAGGACAATTGCATCTTTTTCTGTAAGCAAGTCCAGCACATACGTACAAAGAAACCTGTCGGCAGATTGTTTCTGCACATCTATTTCTGGCACACCATCATTTTTATAACATTTTGCACGCCCTGAAAATTGCTCAATATTCTTTTGGCAAAGAAAAATCATTGTCTGGCTTATATCCACACCCGTATAATGACAGTCATCTGATGAAATGTATTTCAGGATACGGGTTGCCAGTTTTCCTGTTCCACAGCCAAATTCCACTATGTTTTTTGCAGTACTGAACTTACCATGCTCAAGTAGAATATTAATTGCAGATTCTTCATAGAACTGTTTGTTCTGCTTTATTCCAAACGAGTCGTAGAAGTTTTCTGCTTCATTATGTGTAAACATTTTTTCAGAAATCAGGGTAAGCGTATCGTTGCCTGTTAACAGCAGGAAGTCTTCCGGGCAATCCCGGATTACATGTTATGTATTCATGTTGCATGGAACTGGCCAAGTCTTGTTTATTTATGAAATGTTTGCATCAAGTAATCAATAAATACCTGTGTTTTTAATGGTATATAATGACGTGAAGGGTATAAAAGCCATATGGCGCTGTTATAATCTGTTGCAGTAACTTTATAGTTTTTAAAAAGTTTAACAAGCAAGCCTTTTTTTATATCTTCCTGTACAAGCCAGTCTGGAAGTAAAGACAACCCGATACCTGAAATAGTACCCTGTTTTATTGCCTCGGAATTCGTGATCGTACAATTACCATTGATTGTAATCTCGGTAATTTGCTTGTGCGAGTCCGTAAATAACCAGTTTGTATTATATCCGGACCTCGGAAATAATAGGCAATTATGTTCTTGTATCTGGAAGGGGTGGTCAGGTTTTCCAAACCGTTTAATATATTCAGGACTGGCACAAATACAAAACTCCAGATTTTTCAGTTTTCTGGAAATATAGGAGGAATCCTGTAACGTGCCCAGCCGAACAGAAACATCAATGCGTTCTTCAATTAAATCGAGATACGCATCAGTGAGTATCAGCTCTATTTTTAAAGACGGGTACTTCTCAAATAATATGGGAAGTATTGGCACAATATACATCTGACCAAAGACGGTAGATACCGTAACCCGAAGTGTTCCTTGTGGTTCATTACTGCTATCTCTTGCGGCTTGTCTTGCCATATCAAGCTCATCAAGTACAGATGATACCTTTTCAAAGTAGATCGCCCCCGCCTCGGTCGGTCTGAGTTTCCGTGTACTCCGCTGAAAAAGTTTTATCTGTAGTGATTCTTCCAGATTTGAAATAGTGCGGGAAATAGAGGAGGGCGCAACTTTTCGTTTATTGGCAACCTCTGTGAAACTGAGATGTGCCATCACTTCCAGGAAGATATTAAGTGTTTGCAGGTTCATTTGTGCATTATACGCAATTATGAATTGCAATTAATAGTATTTATTGCGATTAATCGATTGAATATAATTCTCTCTCATTGTTAAATAACCAGGAGAACACCATGAGTGATACCAACATAATTCCATCATACAAAGAGGGCCTGAAAGACCTTATCGAACAATTGGGCGGAATGCTCCCGGAAGATAAACTCGCTGTGTTTAACCATGATGCGGCACAGCTTGCACAAATACATACATCACCGCTAAGGGTTAAAAAAGGGGGCAAGGCCCCGCTATTTTCGCTCCCGAATGCAACGGGTAAAACCATCGATCTAAGTGAGCTATTACAAAAAGGAGCGGTTGTTTTAACATTTTACCGTGGCACATGGTGCCCTTATTGCAACCTGGAACTGAGTATATATCAAAAAATACTGCCGCAAATCAAGCAGGCAGGGGCGAGTCTCGTTGCTGTTTCACCAATGAATCCTGATAACTCATTCCAGATGATGGATACCAACAAGTTTCAATTTGAAGTGTTAAGTGATGTTGGAAACAAGGTGGCAAGCCAGTATACCACTGTCTTTAAAAACCCGGAGACATCAATACAGGCCATGGCAGATTCAGGCTATGACTTCCATGGTTTTTATGACGACAAATCAGCAGAACTTCCAGTACCGGCAACATTTGTTATTAGCAAAGATGGAACCCTGCTATTCGCAAGCTCAGCGGGCGGTGATTATCGGGAAAGAGTCGAGCCAGGGGAAATACTTGAAGCACTCGCCAAATAGCAAGAGTCGGGTATTGTATTTACCATTTTTAACCTTGTTAAATATGGTAAATACATGCGGTGACATCCAGAGAATAGAGACCGAATGTGTTTGATTATTCTCGACATACAAAAATCAGACGAGTGGTTACGGGTTGTACCCCCGGGGGTAAGTCAGTAATTGTTAGTGACACCGAGATCAACCCACTTACCATAGCGTTTGCACCCGGGATTGAGTTTTATAAAATCTGGGGCGCAGATTCTGTGCCAATGTTACCTGATGATGGACCGGCTCATCAAAATTATAACTATTTTCCACCGGCAGGTGGCTACAGGTTTGGGTTATTTACTGTTCCGCCTCAATCAACAATACAGGCAGAACCTGAGGACATGGAATCTGCACTACAGGAAGCTGAAAAAAAACTACCTGGCCTGATTGAACATATGGAATCCGATAACCCGGGCATGCATATCACGGATAGTATCGATTTAGTGTGTATAATTTCAGGCGAGATATGGCTTGAACTGGATGATAATAAAATGGTACATCTATGTACAGGAGATACCATTGTACAAAACGGGACACGTCATGCCTGGCGTAACAAGAGTGCAGAACCTTGCTGTATTCTGGCATGTATCATCGGCACTCAACGTCTTTAACATTCAGGGAATAAAGGGGCCAGGGCTGCAAAATACTGCGCACCCAATGTGTGGATCAAGAAATGGAATGCCTTCTTTCTCTTTAAATATGCGCACCAGAAAAACCTGCATCTGACAAATAATTTACAGTCTCTATTTTTGAATTGCCACAGGAGCTACTCGTTGTACCTGTTTACTTGGAATACCTGCGCGACATTTCTTTATATACATCACCGTCTCGTTTTCCAGCACTCAGTGTTGTAACAATTAATGCATTATCATTAAAATGGTAGGTTAGTCTTAAAAGTCCCAGTGGGCTAGATTAAGGTGCGACGTGTTACGGGACTGCTTGGACGCTTTGATGCGTTTTAGTTGTATATTAAGCACAGCACCCATGACCATCAGAGAACACACCAGAAAATTCTGTGTCCCCAGATAATCGTTTTATATAATATTCAGCATTATCTTTAAAAACAGTCATACAATATGGGCATTTACAAAAATACATCGTTTCACCCTTGTGATTAAGTGCCACTGTTTGATCTATGGGTTTTTCCGCTAAACAACCTGGACATACAACGAGATCCTTAGTTTCATTTAGTATTGTTTCAGGGGTTTTATCGAACATGACTGCGCACCCATCGCAGCAAAATGAATACTCTTTATTTCTGTATTTTCGCGTTACCATATTTTCTTTGATAACGCCTAACCTTACAAGTGAACAACCGCATGTAGGACAAATTAAAGTTTGCATTTTTCCGATTCCGTATTTAGTTTATTTATGCATAACATTTTGCGTAACAGGCTGGCCGGCCCAAAGTGACGAGGAACGAGGAGCGGCGGGTTGGACAGTCAGAGTTGATGTTATGTTTCTGATCCTGGCAGAACGATTAACCTTTCACTACGCCATATCCTCACAACATGAATAGAGTTCGATTCCCTTAAGTAAACAATACGAAATGGCGGGTGAATAAGCTCCCGAATCTTTTTGTCTTCAAATTCTGGAACCATTCGCCCAATATCCGGGTTATCACTTAATGTTCCGATATGCTCAACAATCAAAAACCATGAACTCTTCGCCTACATGAGGAGCTTCTTCCTCTAAGTAGTAATCTTTGATGCGCTCCAGGTCTTCGAACCCGGAGCCAGATATATAGACTTTCACTCAAACGATACCCAGCTTCTTTTTTGCCTCATCCAGGCTAAGTTCGTTACATTCTTTTATATCCATTAACCCTTGAGCTATCGCTCTCAAGAACTCTCGTTCTTCATTATTCTTCTCGTATTCCTCAAGGCCTTGTACCACTGCCACACCCCGGCCACGGCTTGTAACCAGAATGGGGCGGTGATTATTTTTAGCCTGGTTTACCAATCTACCTGGGTTAACCTTCAGATCTGAAAGGGGAATTACATCTTCTGAGAATTTTGTTTCCATGGTTTAGGCCTCAATGATTCAGGACAACAGACCTAAGTATAGCACCTGTTAACAGGTCAGGTAAGAACATAACGAGCCTGTAGAAAAACCCATTTATTCAACATAGTTCTCAGGGATGTGATACTAACCTGAAAGTATTTTATGCTGATATATAAGATTATCCGTCGGTTTTATTTATTTTAATTACCTTGATCATGCCCAATTTGACACAGATCATCCAGTGTTTTACCCCGTTGAATCGTAATGCTGTATTTTCTCTATAATATGCACCATACAGTACAGCAGCCACTGCGCATTCACCTTTTCTTTACCTCTATGGCTAAATCAGTTTAGTCTTTTATTTGTATTGATGTTGCCAAACACAGGTTCAACCGTGCCAATGCGACCACTGTATATATGCCGTCCTTGACAATTGTCTGTTTTTTACCTGCATGTGGTTGACCCTGTTTTGTCTTTCATCAGAGAAGTGGGGTCAGAGCAGAATGGCACTTACTTAAGCACAAGTAATTGAATTAAAATATTAAAAAGACCGGAACGATGGTAGGCTGCAAATCGCCAAACCCGCAAACCACCAAAAGGAACCAGTCAAACAGCTAAAGAAGTTTTAACCTCACTGACTATTTTTGAGTTGCTGGGTAACGAATTGGCAATCAAAAGTGCAAATAATATTCGTAAACTGAGAAAAAAAGGCATTACAATAAGAAAAACAGCCGATGTAATAATTGCTACTTATTGTATTGAAAATAAAATTCCTTTGTTATTTACAGATAAGGATTTTTCACCGTTCGTAAAGCATTTAAGGTTGCACTCAGTGTGCTAATTTTACGCATAACGCACTCATCAGCCGCTGACGAAAGTGGCGCGAGTTTTTGCGCTTTTTGCAAAAATCGCGACACTTTTGGCAGTCTGCTGGATGAGTTTGTTATGCCGCTTTTTCTTGATTTACATCCCAACCAGGAAAAACTAGAACCGCAGGATGGCACTTTAAAGCCCTGGCCAATACCTTTGCTCTTTC
>DRJK01000052.1 GCA_011052215.1 Gammaproteobacteria bacterium | reverse complement strand
TGCCTACTTTGTTGGGCGGAACCTTTAGCCAAAACGTTACCGGGCCGTTGTTTACGAGGCGTATTTGCATATCGGCGCCAAAAACCCCGCTTTTCACACCCGGGTAAACAAGGTTCGCATGATTCAATAAAAATTCAAACAGGCGGAGGCCATCGTCCGGTGCGGCAGCCGGCGAAAAGCCCGGGCGCATACCCTTGCCAGTATCCGCGGCCAGTGTAAATTGAGGTACCAGCAGCAGCCCGCCCTGAATATCTGACAGCCCCAGATTCATTTTTCCATGATGATCGGCAAAGATCCGGTAGCCGGTTATCCGCTCCAGTAAACGTATCGCCTGCGCTTCACCGTCACCTTTTTCAATGCCAATGAGCGCAACGATGCCTGCATCGATACGGGAAATTGTTTCGGAGTTGATCTCAACACTGGCACTACTGACCCTCTGGATCAGTGCAATCACAATAACGACGCACTGAGGGACTTTGTTGCGGCAATCAGGGCGTCCGTTATTCCCGCCTCGAAGGCGGAGTGACCGGCATTGTTCACGATTGTCAGCGATGATTCCGGCCAAGCATCGTGAAGGCCATATGCCTGGTCAACGGGACAAACCATGTCATAGCGACCGTGGATGAGCGTGGCGGGGATGTGTCGGATATTATCGATATTTTCGAGTAGCTGGTTATCCGTGAGAAAGGCATTGTTATAAAAGTAGTGGCACTCTATCCGTGCCATGCTCAGTGCGATGCGGGGATGGCCAAGATGTGAGACCAGTTCATCATTTACCTTCATGCTGGCACAACGTGCCTCCCATCTTGTCCAGGCCTTGGCTGCTGCCAGGCGTGCCAGCTCATTCCCACCTATCAACAAATCATGGTAGGCCTGTATTAAATTATCCCGTTCACTCACTTTTACCGGTTTAATAAAATCACTCCAGTAATCCGGGTAAATACGGCTGGCCCCCTGCTGGTAAAACCACCCGATATCAACCGGTCGACACAGAAAAATACCCCTCAAAATCAGGCCCAGAACCCTGTCCGGAAAGGCCTGGGCATAGAGTAATGCCAGTGTCGACCCCCACGAACCACCAAACACGACCCAGTTATCAATACCGAGGTGTTCACGAATAACCTCCATGTCATCCACCAGTGCCCGGGAGTGGTTGTTTTCAAGCGATGCATGGGGTTTTGACAACCCACAGCCACGCTGGTCAAACAGGATGATTCTGTAGACCTCCGGATCAAAAAACTGTCGGTGACTGGAATCACAGCCTGAACCTGGCCCGCCATGCAGAAAAATGACGGGCAGGCCTGCCGGGTTTCCGCATTCCTCCACATGCAGGATATGTGGTTCCTGCACATCGACGGTGTGCTTCACATAGGGCTTGATGGGTGGATAAAGTTTATACACAAAATCTCCCGGATCAGTTATCGCTGACGATCTCTGGCTTCAGCCAGACCGCCGCCGCAACACCTGCCAGTAACAATGCAAGCAACACCGTCCACGGCCCGAGATAAAGCAGTTTCCCGGCAAACCCGACATCGAATGCCCGCAAGTAGAGCATGCCTGAATGCAGTATCGCACCCAGAATAAATAACCAGCTAATGGCCTGCTTGATCATGACCGGGGCGGCAAGGAAAAGCAGCATAAGCCCGGCGAGTATATTAAGGACGGCTTCAAGATTGCCGTGTGCATGCGGACCTCCCTTCATATCATTCAACAGGCCGCGTTCAATATCCAGCCGACTCAATGCCAGTATGCCACGACTGTTGGCCATGGCAATTTGTTTTGCCGTGAGCGGCTCCATGGTTTCAGGATTTTCAAAATCACTGTCTTCAATCTGCTGGATGTTACCAACATGTGTTTGTTTGTTTTTCCCTGCCTCGGCAATATCGGGTGACATCTTGACAATCATGTAGGGCCCCAGTGAGGCCGTCAGAACCAGGTAGATAAAACCAAAAACAATATTTTTTTTGCCAACCATGCTTACTCCTTGTCAGGGGACCTGATTTTGTAAGACCCTCATAAGATATGTTATTCCGGGAAGTATACACGCACAACGCCAATGCTTCAGGATCAGTATGTAGGATAATTCCTACAATATTAGTCGCAACTCGCTGACATTCAAATCTCTCTCACTGTGCCACAATAGCCCCCAGATCGATTGCACGGATTGCAATTAAGCAGGAAGCAGGTAATACCAAGGTCTACGGAATGGACGCCTGTCAGCGAATATGGATCTTCAATGGCCGGCTCAATCACCTCTAGCCAGTTTTTGGCAAAGCTACCCCCGGCAATTTGCCGGGGTTTTTTTATTATCTTTATAAATATTAATACGTTACATGCACTGCATCAGGCATTGGCCAGACGCACGGCCTTTTTACGCTCATGTTCAAGCAGGTGTCTTTTGCGCAGGCGGATAAAGTTCGGCGTTACTTCCACCAGTTCATCGTCATCAATAAATTCAAGTGCCTGCTCAAGTGTCTGCCTGATTGGCGGCGTCAGAACAATATTTTCATCGGTGCCCGATGCCCGCACATTGGTTAACTGCTTACCCTTCAACGGGTTAACCACCAGATCATTATCACGTGAGTGAATACCTATGATCATGCCTTCGTACAACTCGTCACCCGGGGTGACAAAAAGCCGGCCGCGTTCCTGCAGATTAAACAACGAAAAACCCACTGCCTTGCCTGCGCCGTTGCAAATCAGCACACCATTCATGCGTTGCCCGTAGTCGCCTTTCTTCACCGGGCCATAGTGATCGAATACACTGTAAATCAGCCCGGTTCCCTGGGTGGCGGTCATAAACTCGGTTCGAAAACCGATTAATCCGCGTGCCGGCATAATGTAATCCAGGCGTACGCGGCCCTTGCCATCGGGCACCATGTTTTTCAGGTCTCCGCCCCGCACCCCGAGCTTCTCCATTACACCGCCCTGATGCTGGTCTTCGATATCAACGGTAAGTTGCTCAAAGGGTTCCTGCTGCACGCCATCCACTTCCTTGATGATGACCTCCGGGCGTGAAACACCCAGTTCATAACCTTCACGTCGCATGGTTTCGATCAACACTGAAAGGTGCAGCTCTCCACGGCCTGAAACCCTGAACTTGTCCGGGTCTTCTGTTGGATCAACCCGCAAGGCGACATTATGAATCAACTCACGCTCCAGTCTTTCCTTGATCTGTCGTGATGTAACATATTTACCGTCCAGACCCGCCAGTGGAGACTTGTTGACCTGGAATGTCATGGTCACGGTCGGTTCATCCACGGACAGTGCGGGGAGGGGGTCTATATTGGCGGGGTCACATAATGTGTCCGAGATATTTAATGAATCGATGCCGGTAAAGGCTATGATGTCACCCGCCTGCGCCTCTTGTACCTCGATGCGCTCCAGCCCCAGGAAACCGAATATCTGAAGCACCCGTGCATTACGGGTTTTTCCTTCATTGTCAATTACAGCCACGTTTTCATTTTTTTTGATCTTGCCGCGTTTGATACGACCCACGCCGATAACACCAACATAATTGTTGTAATCCAGGCTGCTCACCTGCATCTGCAAGGTTCCCCCGGTATCGACATCCGGCGCCGGAACCTCTCTTACGATGGTTTCAAACAAGGGGGTCATGTCGCCTTCACAGGCATCGTCCTCAAGGGATGCATAACCCTGTATGGCCGATGCATAGACAATCGGGAAATCCAGTTGCTCATCGGTTGCGCCCAGGCGATCAAACAGATCAAAGGTCTGGTCAATTACCCAGTCAGGCCGTGAGCCGGGCTTGTCGATTTTGTTGATGACAACAATCGGGTGAAGGCCCATATCAAAGGCCTTTTGTGTGACAAAACGGGTCTGTGGCATCGGTCCTTCAACCGCATCAACCAGCAACAATACGCTATCGACCATCGACAATACCCGTTCAACTTCACCACCAAAGTCCGCGTGTCCCGGGGTATCAACGATATTAATATGATAACCATTCCAGTCGATTGCCGTGTTCTTGGAAAGGATGGTGATGCCGCGTTCCTTTTCCAGATCATTGGAATCCATCAATCTTTCTACCATTTCCGCACGCTCATCAAACGTACCTGACTGCTGCAACATCTTGTCAACCAGGGTTGTTTTTCCATGGTCAACGTGGGCAATAATGGCAATATTTCTTAATTTCTCATTCACGGGACTCTACCCTCAACTGGATTGGCTGCGAATTGTACTAGAAATGTTGTATTAGCGGGAGATAATATCATTCAGTATTGCGATTTATTTACTAATTTCATTCATTTTTACTGATTTTCGACGAAGGGGTTGTTTTTACTGTGGAAATGCGGGTCAGTCCTGTTTCAGCGGGTGTTCAATCCAGGTGCCTTTTTACCAGTTTCTGTAGATCTTCGATGCATTTACAACGATTGATTTCACCACTGCCAATAATTTCTTCCTGCCGATTTCCTGACTGTTTCAAAATCGCCGGATAACCCAGATTGATATCCGGGTATTGGCGCTCGAATTCATCCCGGTGAAGAAATTCTACCGTCGTCCCCAGTTGTTCGATAAAATCCTTCCACTCCGCCTTTTCGGTAAACAGCCCGTGGGTAATGGCGCAAAGATTACAGTTATAGGTTTTCGGAGAAAGTGTTTTATGGGCAATATCTGTCAGGGTGTTGAACAAGCCGCTATCGGCATTATAAACAAATATCAGTGCTGACTCGTAATTTTCTGTCATATTGATTTCGACATGATTTTTTTTCTGATAATTCCGCAATAATAAAGCCGGCGTCATAAACGCCGGCTTTATTATACATAACCTTGCCGGTTACGGATTCTAGCGATGAGAGCCTGCCTCGGCGTGGGCCATATCAATGACCTTGTCGGCCATATCCCGGTATTCCTGGCGGTATCCGTCCAGAGGATGTCCATCACCGGGGGTGTAATAGTCATACCCGTTGACGCCGTTTTCATGTTCAAAATCAATAAACTTCTTTTGCAGTTCGATCATACGCTTGATCAGATCTTGCTTTTCACTCATTGTAATGCCTCCAGATTCACTTCTTTTAACATGCCTTTATTTGAGAGTACGCGACTATATCACCACCTCTGTCGCAAACCCAGTTATGCTCAGGATGAATTGTGTTATTTCAACCAGGGCCGGATACCGGCAAATAATAACGGCGGTCTAGACCGGCGGAATGCAAATGATTATATCAGCCCGTCGGGATTATTATATTAGTTTTTGATAATATATTCTAATGCCAGTATTAATATACCACAGGCTATTGTTGTAATTAATATAACTTATTGATATTAAACTTAATAATTAAATTTTTAATATATTAGTATTTTACTATACAATGCTAAATCCGGGGTTCGGGATGATAAATAACACGATAAAACCGATGTCGAATCTGTTGCCCACTATTGAAACAGGGGGGTATAACTTTTACAGACTGCACTGGAAGCCGCGAACTGCACCGGCATCCCTCAAGTCAGTACGTATAACCCGGGCAGAAGATCTGTCCGGGCCAGGTGTCAATTAATGTCACAACAACACGAAGACATAAAACAGAATGTAACCACCCTTTTTAACAAGGTGTCGGGGGGTTACGATCATGAGGCGATGCGCTATTTCCCGTTCACGGCCGATGCCATCATCCACCTGCTCCGCCCCGAACCCGGCAGCAAGGTACTCGATATTGCAACGGGTACCGGGGCCGCCGCAGTCGCCGCCGCACAGGTCATCGGGCCAACGGGGCGGGTACAGGCCATCGATTTATCGGATAACATGCTTGATAAAGCAGTTGGTAATGTTGAAAAAATGGCCCTGTCCAATGTTGATTTTCACATCATGGATGCGGAAAGACTCGATTTCAAAAGTCATTATTTCGACTATGCCATCTGTTCCTTTGCTATCTTCTTTTTGCCGGACATCCCGACCGCAATAAAAAGCTGGATGCGTGTGTTGAAACCGGGCGGTCAGCTGGTGTTTACTATCTTTGCCGATTCCGCTTTCATGCCCATGGTCAAAATATTCAAGCAACAACTGGAAACGTATGGCATTGATTTTGGTTCTGCGAACTGGGGTATACTGACAACGAAGGAACAATGTCATGCACTACTGGAGCAGGCGGGTGCCACTGAAATCGAAATCCACGAGAAACAAATGGGGTTTCACCTCAATAAGGCCTCCATCTGGTGGGATATCATCTGCAACAGCGCCATGCGGGGGTTCGTCGATCAACTGAGTGAAAACCGGCTGGCACAGTTCAAACAGGAACACCTGAAAGCGGTCGGTGAACTGGCTACTGATAAAGGGATCTGGCTGGATGTTCTGGTCTATTTTGCAACCGGCAAGAAACAAGCCTGAAAATCCGGAGATATCGGAATGAATAAAATACTGTCAGACGATGCACTGGATACCTTATTTCGGGATGCGCGCAGCCACAATGGCTGGCAAGACATGCCGGTCAGCGATAAACAACTGCATCAAATCTATGATCTGATGAAGATGGGCCCAACCGGGGCCAACTGTTGTCCCGCCCGAATTCGTTTTGTTCGAACAGCGGCGGCACACGAACAATTATTGCGATGCGTCAGTGAAGGGAATGTGGAAAAATGCCGAACGGCACCTGTTGTGGCCATCATCGGTATGGACATGGCGTTCTACGAAAAACTCCCCGTACTGTTCCCACATACCGATGCGCGCTCATGGTATGCCGGAAATGATGACGCTATTTATAATACGGCATTTCGGAACAGCACATTGCAGGCCGCCTATTTCATCATGGCTGCCCGCAGTATTGGCCTGGATTGCGGGCCGATGACCGGCTTTGATACAGACAAGATGAACGAGACCTTCTTCCCGGGAGGACAAATAAGGATTAATATGATCTGCGCAATCGGTTATGGTGACGCGAGTAAGGTCTTTCCGCGCCACCCGAGACTGGCATTCAACGAGGCCTGTGAGATTATATAGAAGTCCTGTGAATTCAGCGTCCCGACGGGTTTTACAAATAATTCAGTACCACGCCGGTAAAAATGGCCAGCCCGAACCAGTGGTTGTTTAAAAAGGCCTTAAGGCATTTATCCCTGTCGCGGTCCCGGATCAGGTATTGCTGATAACCGGCAAGTCCAGCCGCTATGACAAGACCAAGATAGTAATACACCCCCATCTCAAGTCTTTTGCCCAGCATGACCATTGCAACAAAAATGATAAACTGGATCAAGGCAATGATGATCCGGTCAAGATCCCCGAACAGGATCGCCGTTGACTTCACGCCAATCTTAAGATCATCTTCACGATCTACCATGGCATACATCGTGTCATAAGCCGTTGCCCACAACACCGTCGATATAAAAAGAATCCAGGCGAAATCAGGGACAGTGTTGGTCTGTGCCGCAAATGCCATTGGCACTGCCCAGGCAAAAGCGGCACCCAGAAAAACCTGGGGTAAATAAGTATAACGCTTCATGAATGGATAGACGGCCACCAGAAGCACGCCGCCAAAAGAAAAATAAATTGTCAGGTCATTCATAAACAGGACAAGTGAAAACGCCATCAGGCTGAGGGCTGAAAACAGCACCAATGCCTCGTGTGGTGAGACCTTGCCGCTTGCAACGGGCCTGTCTTTTGTTCTTTTTACATGTGGGTCAATATCACGGTCTGCAAAGTCATTAATCACACAACCTGCCGAGCGTATCAGGATTACCCCCAGCACAAACACGGCCAACACGTCCCAATCCGGCAGCCCCCTGGCCGCTATCCATAGCGCAACCAGTGTTGGCCATAACAACAGGTAGATGCCAATAGGCCGGTTCAGTCTTGTGAGCAGGTAGTATTGGTAGATACGCCCGTACAGACGTTGCTTCAGGCCGGGTTCCGGCCTTCTGTTTCTCTTTGTCGTTGGTGGTGTTGGTATGTACGGGCACATCATGATTACCTATTGTATCGCCGAACAAGTAAACTGGCGACAGGTGATATTGACAGGTTATATCTTGCCATCAATACCGGGAAGAAAAATCTCGTTGACCAGCAACGGTTTTCCTGACAGATAAAATACAGAACGTCGTCCCCAGATTATTTCTGCCTTCTTTCGAAGCTCACGTGTTGCCCGCTGATAGAGATAATCGCCCGGTCTGATCCCGGCAATTTCCAGCCTTCCCCTTTGCATGGTTGGATCGGCAAACAGCACGGCCCCCAGGGGCCGCGTCCCTAGCATCGATAATCTGCGTACCGGCCCTTTCAAGGTGCTGTACGGAATAACGGTTCGTGCAAACACCCACGGCACACCATCACACAACAAGCGCACCTGGCGCACACGGGCCAGTATATTCTGTCTTATGCCCAGCGCCTTTCTTTCACTACGAAAGGGTTTTGCCCATCGTTCATCGACGACTTCAACCTGAAAGCAACCCGGGCAGGTAGCTATCAATCGCTTCGTCAGCGAAGCTGGGTCCAGTAACCAGGATAATTGAGGGCCGGGAATATCACGATGCACCCTGGGTGAAAAAGGCCTCCAGACAGCTTCGGATTTGTTGTTTGATCTCTGCCTTGCCAACATTACCAACCTTTAACCTTTACCATACTTATACATTACCGTACCGGGTTTTGTTTCCAAGCCATCGATGAATGAGTAATGGCCCGGTCTCCGGACTTGTATGCAAAATGTTTTCAGCCGCCTTGTGTATGGCGGGCATGAGCGCCTGATCGCGGAGTATATCAGCTATTCTCATTTGCACCATGCCTGTCTGTCTGGTGCCAAGCACTTCTCCAGGCCCTCTCATTTCAAGATCACGTTGGGCAACAATAAACCCGTCATTGGTCTCACGCATAACGGCCAGTCGTGATTTTGCCAGTTTTGACAACCTGCCCTGATAGAACAGTACACAATTGCTTTCCTTGCCGCCCCGGCCCACACGACCCCGTAATTGATGTAGTTGTGACAGCCCCAGACGTTCTGCATTCTCTATGATCATCAGGTTTGCATCGGGTACGTCCACACCCACTTCGATAACGGTTGTTGCAACCAGCAAATCAATCTTGCCGGCCTTGAATGCCGACATTACCTTTTCCTTTTCAACTGGCTTCAGCCGCCCGTGTACAAGACCAACACATAAATCCGGCAAGGCCTCTTGCAATAATTCCGCTGTGTCTGTCGCCGTCTGGCATTGCAGGGATTCCGATTCTTCAATCAGGGTACAAACCCAGTAAGCCTGACTGCCCTGCCTGCATGCGGTTAAAACCCGCAGCAAGACTTCATCGCGACGGCTGTCGGGAACGACAACCGTGTTGACTGGAATACGACCGGGGGGTAACTCATCGATTACAGATACGTCCAGATCTGCGTAGGCCGTCATTGCCAGTGTTCGCGGTATCGGTGTGGCCGTCATGATCAATTGATGGGGCACCTTCCCGTCAAGACCACCCTTTTCACGCAAGGTCAGACGCTGGTGCACTCCAAACCGATGCTGCTCATCGATCACCACGAGGGCCAGATTCCCGAATACCACATCATTCTGGAACAGGGCATGTGTACCGATAATCATCCTTGCACCACCTGTTTTGATTTTTTCCATTGCTTCACGCCGGGCTTGCGCCTTTAATTTACCGGACAACCACACGACCTCGATACCCAGTGGCTCTAACCAGCTCCTGAAATTAAATAAATGTTGCCCGGACAGTATTTCAGTTGGCGCCATCAAGGCCGCCTGATACCCGCAACCGATCGCCGCCAATGCGGCGGCGGCGGCAATCAGTGTTTTTCCGGAACCCACATCACCCTGAACCAGGCGCATCATCGGGTGGGGTTGTGACAGATCACGCATGATTTCACCAATGACCCGCTGTTGCGCGCCTGTCAGGTCAAATGGCAAGGCCCTGGTAAACTTCTTCCATTGACCCCTGTCATGGTGCAAGGGGTGGGCATGATGCACCTGCATACTCTTGCGTAACTGACGCAGGCTTAAATAATGTGCCAGCAATTCTTCAAAGGCCAAACGTTGCTGTGCAGGATGCCGGCCCTGCTGTAACATTTCACAGGAGATATCCGGCGGCGGATTATGTAGCGTCAGAATTGCTTCAACAATATTGATCAGGCCGTTTTTTTCAAGTATTGCAGTCGGCAACAGTTCGATCAAGGATGGATCACAAGTCTGAAGTCGCTGCAAAGCCTGGCCCGTCAGGTCACGCATCCTTAACTGATGCACGCCATCTGTCGTCGGGTAAATCGGTGTCAATACATCATCAACAGGTACATCGGTCTCTTTTTCCAGTCTTTGATATTCAGGGTGTACCATCTCAAGGTATTTTTTCCCCTGTCTTATCTCGCCATAACAACGCAACCGTGCGCCGCGAGCCAACACCACTTTCTGTGCATTACTGAAATTAAAGAAACGTAATAACAACGAACCGGTACCATCGCTGATATGGCATAACAACATCCTGCGTTTGCCAAATGCCACCTCGGTCAGTTCGGTCGTGCCTTCAACAACCACCTGCTCACCGATTCTGAGTGAACCCATAGCGACAATGCGTGTTCGGTCCTGATAACGGAACGGAAGATGGAACAGCAGATCCTGCACAGTCTCTATGCCGATATGCGTGAGTTTTTCTGCCACCCGGGGGCCCACACCTTTCAATGTCCTGACCGGTTGCCGGTCCAGTGACGGTATCTTCCCTTTTTGTACGGCAGGCTGTTTGTCCATTTATTGATGATAAGGAATTATCGGGTGGGAGGCCAGTCTGTTTATATAAACCGCCCATCAAATACCACCCGCAGAGCGCATGCCGTTACACACAAGTTTAACTGGACACAGGCAAATTAAATTGATATAGAAGTCATTGGGCCAAATAAAT
>DRJK01000051.1 GCA_011052215.1 Gammaproteobacteria bacterium | reverse complement strand
ACCCCTCCCCGGATAATTGGTAGGCGCGAGTGGACTCGAACCACCGACCCCCACCATGTCAAGGTGGTGCTCTAACCAGCTGAGCTACGCGCCTGTTATACAGACAGGCCATATTCTACTTTCTTTGCCGCTTCTGTCAATCATCATAAGGCAAAACCATGTTGAACCTGAAAACAGAATTGGAAACATCCTCTCACTCGCCACACAGTCCTCTGTACAACAGATACGAGTTCATGAATTGATCAGGGGTTCCTTATGCTAAACAGCCCTGCTGCCACTGTAACCGAGATTTTCCTCCTGTATATCCCTGATCCTGTTTCTGATCATGGCCGCATCCTCAAATTCCAGGTTGCGTGCATGTTCATACATCCTGTCCTCCAGTTTCCTGATTTCCTTTTCCAGTTGTCTGGGTGACATGGATGCATAACGGATAACATCTTCAGCGACCTTTGCATACGAGGAGGCGGTACCGGACGATATCCCGTAAGCACCTTCCATAACATCCGTTATTTTTTTCTCGATGCCCTTCGGGGTAATGCCATGCTGCTGGTTGTATTCGAGTTGTGTTTTACGACGCCGCTCTGTTTCATCCATGGCCCTTTGCATGGAATTCGTTATCTTGTCGGCGTACAGGATGGCCTTGCCGTGAATATTACGGGCTGCACGCCCGATCGTCTGGATAAGAGCCCCTTCAGAACGGAGAAATCCTTCCTTGTCTGCATCAAGAATGGCAACCAGCGATACCTCGGGCATATCCAGCCCCTCACGCAACAGGTTGATGCCGACAAGCACATCAAATTCACCCAGACGAAGGTCACGAATAATCTCGACACGTTCCACTGTTTCTATATCAGAATGCAGGTAACGAACACGAACCCCGTGTTCATGCAGGTAATCGGTCAGGTCTTCGGCCATCCTCTTGGTCAGGGTGGTCACCAGCACCCTGTCATTGTTCGCAACCCGCTTTTTGATCTGGGAAAAGAGGTCATCGACCTGGGTGACCGCCGGTCGCACCTCGACTGCCGGGTCGATCAGTCCGGTCGGGCGCACGACCTGTTCGACAACCTTGCCGGAATGTTCCAGCTCATATGCCCGGGGGGTAGCCGAAACATAGATAGTCTGGGGTGATTTTTTTTCAAACTCGTCAAATCGCATCGGACGGTTATCCAGTGCCGATGGTAACCGGAACCCGTACATGACCAGCGTTTCCTTTCGTGAACGGTCTCCCTTGTACATGCCACCTATTTGCGGCACGGTCACATGGCTTTCATCCAGAACCAGCAAGGCATTGTCCGGTAAATAATCAAACAGGGTCGGCGGGGCCTCTCCCTGCTCACGGCCAGACAGGTAACGCGAATAGTTTTCTATGCCCGAGCAATAACCCAGCTCCAGTATCATTTCGATATCAAAGCGGGTTCTCTGTTCCAGACGTTGCGCCTCGACCAGCTTGTCATTATCACGAAGTTCGGTGAGGTGTTCCTTTAATTCCTGCTTGATTTTCTCCACTGCATCGAGCAAAACCTGTCGAGGCGTTACGTAGTGTGACTTGGGATATATCGTCAACCGTGGAACCCGCCGGATAACCTCGCCTGTCAACGGATCAAAATAACTGAGATTCTCCACCTCATCATCGAACAACTCTATCCTGACCGCCTCCCGGTCGGATTCGGCGGGGAAAACGTCGATAACATCACCCCTGACCCGATAAGTTGCCCGATGAAGTTCAACTTCATTGCGGGTATATTGCAGTTCCGCCAGTCGCCTCAGGACAGTGCGCTGATTAATCTGGTCACCCCTGTCCAGATGCAACATCATACTCAGGTAGGATTCCGGATCACCCAGCCCGTAAATCGCGGACACGGTGGCCACGATAATGGTATCTTTTCGTTCCAGCAGGGCCTTTGTGGCAGAAAGCCGCATCTGCTCGATATGCTCATTTATTGATGCGTCTTTTTCAATGAAGGTGTCAGATGAGGGTACATATGCCTCTGGCTGGTAATAGTCATAATAGGAAACGAAATACTCGACGGCATTTTCAGGGAAAAAATCTTTCATTTCCCCGTACAATTGCGCAGCCAGGGTCTTGTTAGGCGCCATAATCAGTGCCGGACGCTGCAAATCCTCAATAATATTGGCAATGCTGAATGTTTTACCCGAACCGGTTACCCCGAGCAGGGTCTGGTGCTGTAACCCGTCCTCGATACCTTCGATAAGCCCCCGGATTGCCTCCGGTTGATCACCTGCAGGCATATATTCAGAATTTAATTTAAATCTTTTGCTCATAGGGATTCAGTCATTTTGCAGTTTACAGTACTATTACACCTGAATATGATTACGTTTAAATCTTTTCCCGGGAAAACAGTGTGAAAATTAAATTGTCACAACGTGTCAACAGGGTCAAACCCTCTCCTACGCTTGCCGTCAGTGCGCGGGCCGCTGAACTACGGGCCGCCGGCAAGGACATCATTGGCCTGGGGGTGGGTGAACCCGATTTTGAAACACCTGAAAATATTAAAGATGCTGCAATAACGGCCATCAGACAGGGTGAAACCCGATACACTGCCGTTGACGGCACACCCACCCTGAAACAATCCATTATAAACAAGTTCAGGCGTGACAATAAACTTGATTATGAGCCGGGACAAATCCTGGTTTCCTGTGGTGGAAAACAGAGTTTTTATAATATGTGCCAGGCAATGCTGGACAGCAGTGATGAGGTAATCATCCCTGCCCCCTACTGGGTCTCGTATCCTGACATGGTTCTGCTGGCCGATGGCACACCTGTTTTCATCATGGCAGACAAGGAGCAAGGGTTTAAGATACAAGCAAGGCAACTGGAAGCGGCACTGAATGAGAAAACACGGCTGTTCGTCATCAACAGCCCTTCCAATCCGACCGGTGTTGCCTACCAGAGGCATGAACTGGAAGCGCTGGCAGCCGTTCTACGACAATACCCGGATGTGCTGATTGCAACAGACGACATGTATGAACACATGCTCTGGAGTGAAGAGGGATTCTCCAATATCCTGTCGGTCGCGCCGGATCTGTATGACCGCACAATTATCCTGAATGGTGTCTCCAAGGCCTATGCCATGACCGGATGGCGCATCGGTTATGCGGCCGGGCCTGCCAAGCTGATCAGGAACATGAAAAAGATCCAGTCGCAAAGCACTTCCAATCCCGCTTCAATTTCCCAGGCGGCCGCAAGGGAGGCGCTTGACGGTGATCAGTCCAGTGTCCGGAAAATGCTGCTCGCCTTCAGGGAGAGACACGACTACCTGATCGCAGCCCTGAATAAAATTCCCGGCATCAGCTGCCTGCCGGCAGATGGTACTTTCTATGCCTTTCCTGATATCAGTGGGGCCATCGCTGCAACCGGGGGCGTCAACAACGATCTGGAATTTGCGGAGTACCTCCTGAACGAGGCAGGTGTCGCTATCGTACCGGGGTCGGCCTTCGGCGCCGAGGGATACATGCGGTTGTCGTTTGCTGTCGGTCTGGATACCCTAAAGGATGCTGTTGGGCGTATAAATAAAGTCTTGTCAAAGCAGTAATATCGGCATTATCTGCAAACAAATCCACCATTCCATGACTATTGACCCACACTGGAACAATCAGTAAGATTAGCGCCCTGATGATCCCCAATAGCTCAGTTGGTAGAGCAACGGACTGTTAATCCGTTTGTCCCTGGTTCGAGTCCAGGTTGGGGAGCCATTT
>DRJK01000050.1 GCA_011052215.1 Gammaproteobacteria bacterium | reverse complement strand
TATGAAGCACATAACAATGTGAGGACATGGAATCGGTAAGCCTGATCAAGACCGTCTGCCGCACGGACGCGGCAGCCGAGCCGCCATGGATGGCCTGTTTTGCGTGTCTTGATCAGGCTTGCCGGCTTCATGTCCGGATTACTCAATCTAGCCCGCATTTCTACGTCATTCACTACGGATTGATGGACAGCCGTGACGTGATGCACAACACAAAAAAAGCCCCGCATAAGCGGGGCTTTGCTTTTCCGAAGTAAATAAATTATTTCAGTTTGGCAAGGTACTTCTTCGCAACCTTCGCAGGTAATGGAATATAACCGTCCTTGACGACGACTTTCTGACCAATCCTGGAAAGTACAAGCTTCATAAATTCCATTTCCAGCGGGCCCACGGGCTGGTTTGGTTTCTTGTTGACATAGACGTACAGGAAACGTGACAGCGGGTAAGTACCCTTCAATGCATTATCTGGCGTGGCAGTAATCATCTTGCCACCCGGTTTCTTGGTTAGTGGAACTGCACGAACACTTGAAGTCTTGTAACCAATACCGGAGTAGCCGATACCATTGATAGATGCGCCTACAGATTGTACAACTGAGGCAGAACCAGGCTGTTCATTGACGTTACTCTTGTAGTCGCCCTTGCACATCGCATGTTTCTTGAAATAACCATATGTACCGGAAACCGAGTTACGGCCAAATATCTGGATATCACGATTCTTCCACGCACCGGTAAGGCCAGCTTCACCCCATTTGTTTATATCGGTTTTATGCCCACACTTGCGTGTAACAGAAAATATTGCGTCAACCTGCTGGAATGACAGGCCCTTGATCGGGTTATCTTTATGCACATAGACTGCCAGTGCATCGATTGCAACCGGAATTGCGGTAGCCTTGTAACCGTATTTTTTCTCAAATGCGGCCAATTCCTTGCTTTTCATTTTACGACTCATCGGTCCCAGATTCGATGTCCCTTCTGTCAATGCCGGTGGCGCTGTTGATGACCCGGCGGCCTGGATCTGGATATTTACATTTGGATATTGACGTTTGAATTCCTCTGCCCACAAGGTCATCAGGTTAGCCAGTGTATCAGAGCCGACACTCGAAATATTTCCAGAAATACCGCTGACGCGATTGTAATCTGGCAGCTTCGGATCTACCCCACCTGCCTGCACACTGCTTGCCAATGTGGCCGCAGCAACGAGCCCGACAAGCCCTAAAATATTTTTATGTTTCATTTTAAGTTCTCCAAAAAAAGTAATTTATTAATCTGTCTGCAATCACATTAAAGCTAACGCTGGAAAGCTAACGTTGAGGGGAATTTTGTTTTATCAGCATGACAGCAATATGTAATTAATATGACATATTTATTACATCTCACATACCGATAATATAACTATTTCCACTTAAATATTATGTAATCTTCTGAATTGTGCAATTAAATCAACGGGTTTCTTTTTCTTATTACTTTTATGTAATACAAAAACCACCGTTTTGCCTGCTGGCCCTGCGCCGATCTGGGTATAACGATAGACTGCCTCACCCGTCTGTTTAACTGATGTCATGTCTTTCCATGAATTGAATACAAAATATCTGTTGTGTAACAATAATTCCCCGTAAAAATCATCAGATGGTTTCATCTTTCCGTCAAACATCTCGACAGACATGATCCCACTGCGTTTTTTCTTGTCTTTTTTGGTCAGGCCAAACACGACTGACTCGCCTTTTGGCCCCGCTCCAATACGGGTCAACCTGTATGTTGTTTCACCCAGTTTCAGAAATGATAAATAGGTTTTCGTGTCATCAAAAACATTGATGCGACCGTCATGATGCGCCTCGAAATAAACCATCTTTCCCGTCGCAGGTTTCTCAACAGTCTTGCCCGCCTTAAGCTGCCCCCCGGAACTACAGGCACCCAACCCCATGATGGTGGATAGCAATAAAATCCCGCGCATTAATTTTTTCATTTTCAAACTCCACTCTTATTCAAATTAGTTGTTGTAATATAACAGCTGAATTTGACAGAAATATTTCAATCATAAAAAAAGACCGCCGAAGCGGTCTAAGCCCTGCTAGAGAATGAGGCTAGTCATCTTTATCATGCTCACCACCCTTTACCTTGAAACCGGTAATCATGATCAGGTCATCTGTCTTGCCACTAACCGGATTTGTTTTGAAATCAAGTAATGCATCTGGCTGCTCACCATGCTGTATAACAATAAACGCAACCTTACCGCTGGCATCAAACATAAACCCGGTTGGCTCTGCCAATGGATCAATGACCGATAATACGCCGACACAACCATCCGTCTTGATATCACGATCCTTGCCATCTGGAAGACAGGCGAATATCTCACCATACTTATGGTCTTCAACAACATACATATTGCCGGTCTTTGGCTGAAAGGCCAGATTATCCACACTGTTGAATCTTGTATCGCCTTCGAATACCCGGTTGGCAACAACACTGCGAATATTGCTGTCGGCCAGCAATGGATCAGAATCGACGGCACACATGACTTCACCAAAGCTGGATGTCTTTTCACGACCCGTATTGGTCCAGCAAAACTTGACACCGATACCTGCATACATCGGGTCCCTGTGCATGTCTTCAGGACGATAGTAACCCGTTGCATTGCTGTTATTGGCGTCAACACGTGCATTCAGTGGATCCACTTCAACCCATGCTGCATTTCCGATTTCACAACCCTGTCCTGTCTGCTGCTTGTTTTCCTTACAGGAAACCTGCATGGCATACGTATGCCCGGAAATTAACGGTGATTCCGATAGTGAGCTAATAACACCATTACCTGAGTATGGGACAGCGGGAACAAACTTGAATATAGATCCTCCGTCGGTATCCTTTCTACCGGTAGCATCAGCATAGGAGCCCGGTCGCAATTCATCACCACCAATAACGATGCCATTATCCAGTATTACGTGACCTTCCCAGGCCATGGTTGGCAGCGCGGTTCTCTGAACGATAGCCTGGCTTTGGGTTGCACTGTTGATACCATCACGGATGTCACCATTGGTACGATCAGCGATCCACTGTCCGGTAGTCACCAGGGGCTGGATTATTTCATAGGCACGTCCATCACCTGCCTCTTCGGTCGCCAGTACAGTACCCCACGCTGTTCTGCGTATACCATCACAACGATTCATACCATACAGGATGGTTTCAACATCACCACTCTGCACATTAATTCGTTGTACGCCTGCATTGAGTCCGCCATTGGCACGTCGCTGTTCAATACAGACGATTATGTGACTGTAATTTTTTTCATTGGGCCACAAGGTCATCATGTCGCCGGAAAAACTCATATTCCTCGAAACGTACCTGGCTTTCAGTCCCTTTGCCAGCAACAGGCGCTGATCTGCATTTGCCTGCTCCCTGGGGACATAGTCGGCATTGGTAGCCGAAGTAGACAACGGCTTTTTAATTCCGAACAATCTGTTTGACTGTTTATTTAACAGATGTTCAACCTTCACACCAAAATCATGCGAATCCGGACTTGCCATAGCAGTACACCCCGTCAATGCAACATACATGACTATGGAACTTGTTAGTAACTTTTTCATAATAACCCTCCGTATTTATAAAATCTGGAGAGTAAAAATTACGCTGAACCAATGACAATAACATGTCCTGCCTATTAAACATTTGTGATGGTACTACACTGTTGTCTCGTTAACCCATGACGAATGTAGCTAAAATGTAAGCGGCAAGTGCGTTTAGAGCTAACCCGCAATCCGGACATGAAACCGGCAAGCCTGATCAAGACCGTCTGCCGCACGGATGCGGCAGCCGAGCCGCCATGGATGGCATGTTTTGCGTGTCTTGATCAGGCTTGCCGGTT
>DRJK01000049.1 GCA_011052215.1 Gammaproteobacteria bacterium | reverse complement strand
TGTGATTGGGAGCGAAGCTGAAAAAAGAAAGCTCGGATTAAGGGGCGTATATATGGAAGTGGTGGATATGACAATATGAACTCCAATAAACTTTTCCCCTTCGTTATTGCAGATCTTATTGAAATGGTTTCATATAGTGATTGGTGATTGAAAAATATTCTGTTGTTCTTATCAATCGCAATTACACCATTGCTGATCAGGTTTCGTTGGATATTAGGGTCTATAGCAGCGATTGACTCATCTAGTGTATGACGCCGGTTTTCCGCCATTTTTGATGCTAGCGAATATAATGCGTTTAACGCAGACGCACCGAGCCCCACGTTCTTTACAATCAATTCTTGTATGAATAGTTCATCAAGCTCGTAGCCGCTACGTAGTTTTAAGGATGATGGCCTGCTTGCAATCATAGAGAATAGAGCTAGTTTTCTAGGATTGACTAGAAGATTTTTAAGGTCATTAGTCAATGTATCAACATCAACATTCCATTTGTTTAAAAGTGGTGCAACCTGCAAGTCATAGTTAAGATCGCCCAATTCAATAACCTGTTCCCATTTTCGATTTCTAAGTAGAGGATCATATTGTGCATCAAAGCTGCGACAAGCAGCAATGATGATGATATTGGGGACACGAGATAGTTGATCTACTAAGGTCAGAAAACGTTTTAGAGCGTTATGTTCTCGATTTAATGAGAGAACATCGAGCGCATCAATAACAAGAATAATACGGTGTGATTCTGATAACCGAGCACATTTAGATACGAATGAGCCGCCACCTTCTATATTATCCCATAATGGCCAGTCGCCTTTAAGGAAAGCTAATATATCAGGTGAGGAATCAATTGCATCACATAGATCGAGTAAAACACATGTTTTTCCTGAACCTGGCATGCTGGTAAGCAATATAGTCTTTGTGTTGTTGGAAATTAGGTTTAAAATAGTGTTAACTTCATGTCGTTCTATTTTTATACCGTCAATGTCGCGTTGCCACTGCCGCCCTATCTGTGACAAAGTTTTTAACTCAGCGATTATTTTGGAGTTATCGAATTCTGGGGCACTGAAAATACCGTTGCTATTCAGAAACTTTATAACATCACTTTTTCGAAGAATATGCTTGCCTGGTTTGGCTTTAACTGTGTATTCATTTACAAGATCCTTAAGATAAAGAATCGCAAGGTCAGGATGTGCAACAATAGATTTTAATAACGATGATATGTAGGCGAGTCTTTCTTCATCATTTATTGGACTACCATACGTTATATGTTGAACAAGGTTAAAAGTATCATTAAGATCTGCTCCCCATATGGCTGAGAGTTTATTTAAATCATTAAGTGTTGATTTGGGTCCATTAGACTTTAGATGACTTAGGCTAGATATAAGCAAACAGTTCTTGGTAAGTTTTTCTAAATTGCCAAATGAAGATCTAGAAACAAACTCTACAATGAATTCTTTTCCCTGTTTCAGCTGAGTCAGTACTTTAGGTAATTCATCTTTAATTGTTTTATCTGACAAAGACCAAGATTTATAGTGCGTTTGGTTTTTCTTAGCTTGTATATACTTTCTCGTTTTATCTTTGTAGATTATAACAACATCGTCAACCGTAACTTCATTGCTTTCACCTGGAATACCAGTAGACTCAATCTGAATTGCTTCAATATCGTCTTGTGTAAATAGGTTTACTACCCACTGTAATGCAATTAATTGTTGAAAGTCGTAGCCTTGACTAGCATGAATGCCTGCTAAGCTCATAAATTACAATCCATTTCAATATGTTTCATTAATGAAAGTCCACCCCTTCCAAAAAATGCCCGCCATCGATAGTCAGCACATTGGTATAGATCTCAGTGCTATCGATGGATTTATGCCCAAGCAGTTGGCTAACGTATTTCAACGGCCGACCATGTAGTAACAAATGGATCGCAAACGAGTGCCTAAACGTATGGGCACTGATAGCAAATGGTGAACCCCCTACCCGCTCAACCAGCGCAGTGATATGCCGGTTGACTGTTTGTCTTGCCATCGGGAAAATCCGTTCTGTCTTTCGAAACCTTCTGGCATACAAATAACTCTGGATACGATCTTGTAACGCGAAATCAACGATCGGTACATAACGTTTGGGGGATCGCTGGATGGATGCCTTACTGGGGCGTCCTGGTCGTTGCTTTAAGGTTTTCAGGATTACCCCGAAGTCATAGCCGTCATCGATAAAGCTGCTCGGTGTGAGCGCTAGAATCTCCGAGATGCGTGCGCCGGTGGTCCACATTAAATCCAGTATCAAACGATAAGTCGGGTGCTTCTCGGCTTCCAGTAATGTGAGTACTTCGGGTTTTATAAGGTACGCCGGCATTGTATCGATGGTCTGAAGTACGGTGGGACGTTTTGCGATCAGCCGGTCCCAATCGATTCGTACCGACTGGATCGGAAATGTAGAAAGTGGCTCCTCGACCGGGTGAAACAGCTTTTGCGGTCGTGGCCTTGATAATTGAGTATCGGAGAGCGTCATATGTACCATTTCAACAAGAAAGATGGTGCGATACAAGCACTATTTATTACCATCAGTTATCCCCGATTTAACCTAAATGACGGGAAAAATTGCGGTAAACTGAAATGCACCACTATATAGGTAAAGGGTGCAAATCGTGCCTGATCAGTGACAGCGCGTGAGCGTCTTATAGCGCCAGATTTCTTTCCTCATATCGGCCAAGCTGACACACTCGACACGAGGATTGGACAGACAACCAAACTCACCATCCATGCCAATCTCCAGATACGGGTCAGTACACGCATTTCAGTAGCACTAAGAAAGACTTCCACTTGGTGCAGATCAGGCAGCAACCGGCATTGGTGAAACTCGTCACGGCTATGAAATGTGATCTCCGAGGTACATTTGTCGATTAAAATGATCGTCCGCTCCCGCTCGCAAGGCGTATGGGGTTGCTCAAACCAGTGAAATAAATTTGCAATATTGCTTCCCTTTAAATGCCGAACTCATGAGCATTCACTATATCGCCATGATAGTCGGGTATTTGGTGCTTAATAACGATTTATTAGTCAATTACTGCTTATTTTAGTGTTTCTGAATTTGGCTGGCAGTACCTTTGAAATACGCTATAATACATATCATACATAAGATATGTAACATATGGAGAATTAAATGCTTAAAGTCACATCACAGGATTTCCAACGAAACACTGGTCAGTACCAAGACCAGGCGCTAAAAGAGTCCGTCATGATTACACGCTATGGTCGTGAACATCTGGTTCTAATTGGTGCGGCAGAGTATAAAGCGCTTCGTAAGCGTGCACGTATCGTATTGGGCGTAGAGGATCTATCTGAAAAAGATATTGAAATGATTTCTTCTGCCAGTATGTCTTCAGAGCATGATTATCTGAATGATGAATTAAAATAAACAGTGCCTTATCCTAAACCAGAGGCCGGTCTTGTCATCAATTATAGTTATTTATGGCGCAGAGAATCAGATAGCGGCTATGCTGAAGGCATTAAAGATCGCCCTTGCGCCATTATACTAACGGTTACCAATAGCGAGGATGAGCAAATCATAATGGCTCTCCCGATCACGCACACTGAGCCACAAGACAGAAACGAAGGAATCGAGATACCTCAAGCGATTAAAAAACGGTTAGGGCTGGACGGTCAACGGTCGTGGATTATTGTCAGTGAGCTCAATCGTTTTGTCTGGCCAGGGCCTGACTTACGTCCTATATCGCGCACGTCAAATGCACAGTACTCCTATGGTCTTTTGCCTCCGGCCTTCTATAACGAGGTTAAACTAAAGCTCCTTAAATTACACCAGGATCGGCGAGTTACCCCTGTCAACCGTACAGAATAACTGTAATATTTGGATTCTCCAATGTTTTCTGATATGCGCGTTGTTCTGTGAATCTAAGGAATGATAGTGTCGCCGTATTAGATAAAGATTGTGTTCACCCTGCCCATATCGGCGACATTTATTATTGCCCCAGACGTCCTCGTCACTCGTATAACATAGCTCTCCATATACCCGGGCGATTGTTTATACAGGCAATAGTATCCGCTATGGTTAAAAGTCCAGTTATGGACTATACTGTAAATATAGTACAAATAAGGAGTTTATCATGTTTGCCCGTACTGCCGACACCATTGATGAAGACCTACAGATACAGGCAGGTGCTGATAACCTTACCCGCGATGAATTGGCAGAAGCGGGTATCACCGGCTTTTTTGCCATCGCCAGGGAATGGGGTATCAATAACGATGAAGCACGTATTCTGCTTGGTAATCCTAGCCGGTCACGGTTCTATGAACTGAGAAAAGGCAATCCCGCCGCCTGTCACAGCCTTGGCGATGATGAACTGGATCGCCTGGCCTATCTGACTGGTATTTATGCCATGCTGAATATCCTGTACTCGGCCGACAGTCATACTGACTGGTTACGTAATGAAAGTAATCTACCGGCAGATGCCTTGTATCGCCCCTGGGGACTTGGTTCACCACTTCAGTACATGCTGAGTGGTCAACTAAAAGCACTATCCGATATCCATGAATATGTGAATGCAGAACGAGGTGGTATGTGAGTCTGCCACCCAAACGAACACCACGCTGGAAACATCAATACCGAATAATCCCGACACAATCCCCAATGATCGATCTGTTTGAACGCACCGACCTTAGCGAACACCAAAAACGTGCGCTTTGGGCATTGCAGGCACGGGTTAACCCGCGATTACTACAATCCACCGGCCAGCTACACTGGATTCGTACAGGAGATATGATCAATGGCCCTAATGCCAGTGTTGTCATGGGTGCATTTTCACATAACCGTAATCCGACACGTTTTTCTAACGGTCTGTTTGGGATTTATTATGGTGCGCAGAAACAGGATACCGCGATCTATGAAACGGTTTTTCATAAACAACGCTACGCCAAAGAACGGGGGGTTCGCGCCCAGGATTTTCACATGCGATCCTGGATAGGCAAGATACTCAAACCTTGTTATGACATTCGTGTACCCGAATATAATCACTTGCATGACCCTGATGATTACAGTGCCAGTCAGGCATTTACACGCTGGCTGCTCGGAGCAGATCCGGATGCATTTGGAATTGTATTTAAAAGCGTCCGTCATCCAGGTGGTAGTTGCATCGCGGCCCTTCGCCCCCCTGCCGTGTCACGTCCGGCACAAGGCGCACATCTGGTTTATCACTGGGATGGTTCACGTATAACTCATGTTGTTGAACAAAGTGATGCCATCATGACTTTTTAACATTCGTTCCGATCAGTCGTCTGGCCACACTATTACTTTGGGATAATTAACGTGTTATTTTCAAACAAGGGATAAATAACTGATCCAGATTACCAGTACCAAGTCCATATTTGGTTGTTAGCCATCACCTCAGAAAACCAGGCTCATCATCAGCATCATCACTATCAGGAAAAGAATGGTCATCACACTGCCGGCACGTATGAAGTCCGGTACCCGGTAACCCCCCGGTCCCATAATCAATGCATTCACCTGATGGGTGGGAATCAGGAAGGAATTGGATGTGGCGATGGCCACAGTCAGTGCAAATACGGCAGGATCGGCACCTGCTCCGATAGCGATATTCACGGCCAGCGGCACCAGCAGCACTGTGGCACCCACATTGGACATGACCAAAGTAAAAAAGGTTGATAATACTGCCACTGCCAACTGGATCACCCAGATCGGCATGTGCCCCACTACATCAAGGACTTGCTCTGCTATCCACTTGGCGGTGCCGGTAGTCTCGACAGCCAGCCCGAGGGGAATCAATGAAGCCAGCAGAAATACTGTTTTCCAGCTTACTGCCTCGTAGGCCTCTTCGATACTGAGTACGCCTGAGAGCACCATGCCAATGGCACCCGTGAGCAGTGCCACCGACAGGCGCAGGTCGGTAAAAAGAACCAGCCCCAAAGCAGTGACGAAAAAAAACAGCGCATAACCGATTTTTTGCGGACGCAGCTCTTCATGCGGATACTCGGTGGTCACCACCACAAAGTTGCGGTCTTTTTCCAGTCGCGCCAATGCATCCCAGGTGGTGTGTACAACCAGAGTATCACCGGCCTGTAGCGGCAGGTCGCGGATACCATCTCCCTCACGCAGGGTCTCGCCGTCTCGATGCAGTGCGACCATGGCAATACCATAAACCTTGCGCATCCAGACATCGCGTGCGCTCTTGCCAATGAGGCCGGAACCGGGTGGTATGACGATTTCACCAATACCGGCCTTGGTAGAGGCCAGCACCTCGGTGAATGTTTCGATGCCCTTGTGTTGTTCCAGGTCATAGCGTTCAACAAAGGCCTTCAGATTTTTTGGCGCAGACATTATGCCCAGTACCGTACCGACCTCAATGCCAACATCACGAGCCAGGCTACCGGGACCAACACGAAGATCATCGCTGCCCCGCAGCGCGGCAATAATCCGGATACGATGCTGGTGCTCCACGTCATCGACCTGCTTGCCTACAAGAGGGCTGCCATCGGGTACCACTACCTCGAAAAGGTCGTAGTTCAGGCCATATACATCCTGAAAATAAGTCATCGTGTTACTGCTGGTGGTTCCGGTCTTCTTGATAGCCGAAGGTAAAACGAAGCGGCCTGCGAGAACAAAGTAGATGATACCGGTGGTCACCAGCGCCAGGCCCACCGGCGTGACGGAAAACAGTGACCAGGTCTGCATTTGCTGATTCGCCGGCAGGGCCATGTTGGAAGTCAGGATCAGATCGTTGAGCAGAATTAACGGGCTCGACCCTACCATCGTCATGGTTCCACCGAGGATGGCGCAAAAGCCCATGGGCATCAACAAGCGTGACATCGGTAGCCCGGAGCGGGCGGAAATGCGCGAGACCACGGGCAAGAACAAGGCAGCGGCGCCGACATTCTGCATAAACGAGGAGATGACACCGACTGTACTGGAGATGATAGGGATGATGCGTGCCTCACTGGTACCGCCGGTCTTCAGAATAAAGGCCGCTACCTTGCTCATGATGCCGGTTTTATCCAGACCGGAACCGATGATCATCACCGCGATGATGGAAATGACTGCATTGGAGGAAAAGCCGTCAAATAAATGTTGTGTATCGACCAGACCCTGCTCCAGTCCCATGAAAGGTGCCAACAGGTTCGTAAGCCCCAGCAATACCATAACCGTAATCGCCGCCACATCCACGCCTACCACTTCGAAGGCAAATAGATAGATGGTAAACAGCAGGATGGCAGTCACCCATGCGATCTCAATACCTGGCACAATTGTTGACATGTAGAAGGCCATGGCTGTAAATATCACTGCAGCGATCCATTGCTTGCGGTTCAGGCCTTTTGTTTGCACGACTACGCGCTCTTCGTCGGCTAATGTGATCATGCCCTTTTTTCCTTTTCCAGGTTGGCTGATTTAACCAAATTCAGGACACTGGAGATGACAATTTCGCGTTTCATTATAAAACGTGCGATCCAGGAAATCCGATATCTCAAATCCCACTCCTTTAATGTATTTAAATAAAATGGCCTGCGTACTGATTTGTGCGCTCATCCCCTGTTATGGAGAAAGCGCACCTGACTATCTAAGGTACACATTTTGATTTAGGGGCCTCGTGTGGGGGCTCCACGCGTACACCAGGGTATTACACCAGTTGGCAACTGGATTCCGCAATATGCCCCATAAAAACGGGGATGAGCGATTGCGTTATGGTAACCGCATAAATGTTAAGAAAAGGTTAAGAATATGCAAAGGTTTTGTAAATGAATGGTCATATAGTAATGGTTTTACAGGTTTTATCAATTACTACTCACAAAATGGGAGTCATGACGAAGGCCCTGGAAGTGACGATTTGACATTATTCTGTGCCTTTATCTATTGCCACCCGGCTTTATGTCGTTGCAGGCATAAATGACAACCTGATTACTGTGCCGGTATCTTCCCGACTATCCAGGTCAATATTCCAGTTGTAGCGTTGGCAAATACGCTTCACAAGAGACAAGCCGATACCTTCGCTTCCAGTTAACCCTTTGTAATAGCGATCGAATACCCGCTGTATGTGCTCTTTTGGAATACCGATTCCGGTATCCATTACAGATATACCCTCCTCGTCCAGGGATACAGACACATGCCCTTGTTCAGTAAAATAAATGGCATTACGGATAAGGTTGGCAAGCACGACACGTAACAAGGTGCATTCTACCGGCAGGATAGTTTTCGCATGAATATCCAGCTTTATTTTCACTGGCTTATGACGTAATAAATGCTGGTGCCCATCCACGACATGTTGCAGCGCCTCGGCTACGGCACAACTTGATTCCACCGTCGGATTCTGCTCTTCCCGAGCCAGTAACAACAGGGCCGAAACCAGTTGAGACATCTCACGTGCAGACCGTGCGATGCGCTCTACCCTGGTGCGACGGGTTGCATCCAGGCCCTGGTCTTCAAGTAAGACCTCTGTTGCACCTTCAATTACCGCCAGCGGAGTACGTAATTCATGACTGACGTCGGCCGTGAATGCCTGTTCACGCTCTATAAAAGCACACAATCGTTGCAGGTAGGCATCAAAATTATGCGCCAACATACCCACTTCGTCATGTGGAAAGTCAACGGCCAGTGGTGTGGGATGATCTTCAGGCCGGAGACCGGCAACGCGTATTGCCAGTTCCCTTACCGGTGAGATAACACGCCCCGCCAACCAGAAACCGAGAACAGCTGATAACAATACCATTGTCAGGATGCCGATACCGAGAAAGAGCTTGAATTGATTTTCCCGATGACGAATCTGCTTGTCGTTATAGAGCACAACAAAATGCCGTTCGTTGCTGACCTTCACCTCTGCATAGTAATCTTTACCCTCCAGGGTTATCTTGTGCAGACCGATGTCAAGATCTTGCAGTTCCTCAGGTATATTAATTGCTCCGGGTTGAATGACATAGGTGCGAATTGTTGTGCTGGCGGGTGGCAGTGCGTTATGGTTTGACTCAAAACGGGCAATATAATCTTCAAGCTCTGCAGACAGTGTTTCAGTGACATGGCGCTCTTCCATGTTAATGGTGAGCACATAAAGACTACCAGCCAGCCCCAGGCTCACCAACAGGCCCAACAGTGCAAAGGCCAGGGTAACGCGATAGCGAAGGCTAGTCTTGAATCTCATCGGGTGCGGCTAGTTGATAACCAATTCGATGAACAGTTCTTAGCAGGTGTTTGGTAAAAGGTCTGTCGATAGCTGTACGCAGAACAGACATATGGGCCCGTAATGCATCACTGTCCGGGCGAACATTTCCCCAGATACGTCGTTCAATCTCCCTTCGTGGAACCACGCGCGGGGATTGACGAATTAACATGGCCAGAATTTTAAGTGGAATCGGTGGTAGTGAGATAGATTTTCCGCCTCGTTCCACGTTCAAGGTAGCAGGATCGAACTTAAGATCAGCCACCCTGAGTAATTCCCTCGACTGTTCACCGCGCATTCGTCGTACCAGCGCCTTCAATCGTACGTCCAGTTCCTGCATCGCAAAGGGCTTGACCAGATAGTCATCTGCACCGCTGGCAAAGCCTTCCAGCTTGTCATTCAATGTGTCACGTGCAGTCAACATAAGCACAAGTGTGTTGCTGCCTTCATCTCGCAACCGTTTACAGACTTCCACGCCATCCATGTCCGGTAGCATCAGATCCAGTATGATCACATCGTAATCATTTTCGCGGGCAAAACGTAACCCGCTGCGCGCATCGTAGGCTGCATCAACTACATATGCCCGTGGTTCAAGAAAATCATAAAGATTGGCTACCAGATCAGGATTGTCTTCGATCACTAGAATATACATGGTAGCCTCAGTCTAACTCATTTCTCCTCTTTTTTGATAGAGGCACATTCACGGAATATTCGTGCCGTACAGGTGCGGCAAATATTTTTATCCAGTTTTTGAAAAATGGCAGTGATGGCCGCGGTTTTGGTCTGGATGATATTTCTTGCACCAATGCCATCAATACTTCCACTCTTCTCAAGCGAGTCCCAAAGACCTTTTTTTACGTCGACCAGATAGAGATCACCGCCACGGGCCCGGCGTCGCTCTGCTTCCTTGACCAGTGCATCACCACCGGTCAGATCAGTAAAGTTGATTCCCTTTGTAATGATAGCCAGGTGTTTCTGCTCAGGGTATTTGGCTTCAATCATGTCGAAGGTTTCTTCGACATGATTGACCGAACCAAAGAACAAGGAGCCATCGATGCGCAAAAAACGTAATTGCGGACATTGCGTCAGATCAGTGGCACTTGAAAAAGCATGTTTCGGTAAACGCGGATCCGGGGCGCGGGTGACAATGCGTGGCTTCGATACACGATCCAGATAGATAACCAGTGACAATAATACACCTGCAAAAATGGCAAATTCCAGCTCCAGAAACAAGGCACCCAGAAAGGTTACAGCCATAATTGCCGTCTCGCGACGACTGCTCTTCAGGATATGGCAGATTTCCTTGAAGTCGATCAGCCCCCAGGCAACCAGAAACAGGATGCCGGCCATCGCAGCATCCGGCAACCAGGCGGCCAATGGTGCCACAAGCAACACCACCAGAACCAGGAGCAGCCCGGCGAACACCGCAGCCAGTGGTGTTTTGGCACCGGCCTGATAGTTCAGGCCGCTACGATTGAACGACCCGGTTGCGACATAGCCGGAAAAGAAACTACCCGCAATATTTGAAAGACCCTGGCCGATAAACTCCTGATTACCATCAATACGTTGCCCGCTACGAGCACCTAATGAACGACCGATGGAGACGGCCTCTGTCAATGCAAATAATGTGACGGCCAATGTAGCCGGGGCAAGATTTTTGATGGTTTCAAGGGAAAAATCCGGTGATGATAATGGTGGCAAGGTATCGGGCAAAGTGCCAACCGTCGCTATTGCAGTGGTTTCTACCCCCCATATCATATTAAATACAATGGCCGCCAGACTTCCAACCAGCATGGCGACGATCAGGTAAGGTATCCTTGGATACCAGCGTTTGATTGCGATACCGGACAACAAGGTGGCCATTGAAACCGTCAGGACATAATAATTTATATTCGAAATCTGTCCAAAAAACTGAATAAGTATATCGTGGACATGACCACCACGAGAGATCTCTACACCAAAGAAATTCTTGAACTGCTTGGCGATAATCAGAATAGCGGCCCCGGCAGTAAACCCGATAATCACTGAGTGTGAAATAAAATTAACCAGTGCCCCCAAACGTGCGAGCCCCAGTATTAACTCAATAACACCGACCATAAACGTCATGGTCAATGCCAGCAGAACATAGTCAGCCGTTCCGGGTTCGGCATATATACTCAAAGACGAATATAATACAATGGATGCCGCAGTGGTCGGCCCCGAAACCAGATGCCTGGATGAACCGAACAATGCCGCAATCACCGCCGGCACCATCCCTGCATACAAGCCATATTCGGGTGGCATGCCGGCAATGGTGGCGAAGGCTACGCCCTGGGGCAGGACGACTATAGCGCCTGTCAACCCGGCCATAAAGTCACCCCGCAATGTTCTGGGTTTGACTTCAGGTAACCACACTAAAAATGGGAATAATTTCAGGAAACGTTCATACGTCAGGTATTTCATATTGTCTAATCCACAGTATCAAGCTGAATAATAAGTAGATTATTATACACTTACATATGTAAAGAACTTGTTAAGTTCTGAATATCCCTAATTCACTACGTAAACTGTCATATAGCCCGGCAACGCCATCATGGATGAACGTTTTTAATGAGAATGCTCACCGTGCTCACCGTGCCCATGTTTTTCATTTTTTTCGTGCATTCTTAGTGAGCGAATATAGGCATGTACAGACTGTATCTCTTTTTCATCGAGCGTGCCTTCCCAACCTGACATGGGTGTGCCTGTGATGCCTTTTTTGATGATATGCATACGTCCCTGGTCAGAATAGAATTTTGAGTGTTCAGGGTCAGTGAAATCTGCCGGTTTTTGCTTGAATGCAGCAGATGCCGGGCCATCTCCTTTGCCGCTCATACCGTGACAGGCAACACATGACTTGGTAAATATTTTTTTCCCGATAGCCAGTTGTTCCTTGCTGGCTGCCGGCACCGGGTGATTGTATTCATTACCAAGGTCACGTTTTAGCATTTGCAGTACATCGTTCATGTGACCCATGTGCCCTCCCCCGTGACCACTTTCTCCATGTTCGCTCTGGCCACATTTTTCTTCAGCCTGTTTGTGTCCCGGGCTTGCGAAGCTGGTAGTAGCTATAGAACCAATAGTAAATAGCATTGCTGTACCGAGGGTTAATACTGTAGTTTTCATATCATTTCCTTAACATTTAAATTTAAGTGGCATGGCATTTTTTGTGGGCAACCCTGATTAATTTACTACTCATTGAACCTCCTCCATTCAGTTAGCAATATCGACCAGCAAGCATATAGCTGCGTATATAATCAAGGTATCCGTTAATTCCGTTGATTATAGCAGTATATATAGTGCCCACCATGGGTAGAATCGCTATTGGTCTTTGAATCCATACATTATCAGTGCAGGCTGTGGCTAATGCGAGAAGATCGGCCTCGATTTAACAAGCGACCTTGTGCCTTTATCACCGGTTTCTGCGTCTTGACAAAATGAGACTGATGAGTAACGGGATGACTGTTATGCCTCCCAGCAGTAATATCGTAACAATCATATTCGGCAAGTCACTGTTTGCCATCTCACTGCCAAAATGTGCCAGCAAATAGCTCGCCGGGGTAATGCCAAATAACGTCGCCAGGGCAAAACGCAGGTAACCAAGTGAGGTCAGGCCGGCCGCATAACTGACAATGTCAAATGAAATAAACGGTATGAGCCTGGATATACCGATTGCAAGCATCAAATGATTATCGGATTGCAGCCACCTTATTTTTATCTTGTCTCCAAATCGCCTTTTCATGACATCATGCCCAAGCATACGCGCCATGCTGAAGGCAATGATGGCACCCAGTTCTGCGCCGATCAGGATGTATATTGTTCCCCAGACGTGTCCGTAGGCGGCACCTGATGCCAGTGCAATGGGGGCACTGGGTAAGGGGCTCATGACAATGGCACCACTCATGAAAATAATAATCAGAATCGGCCCCCACTGCCCGAAGTCATTGATGATTTGCTGTAATGATTGCTGGTTAAAAAGGGTATTAATTGAACCGGACTGCTCCAGATAGAGATAAAGGCCTGAAAATAGTATAACGAGCAGGAACCCTGTCATGATTTTTATCAATTTTATACCCTGATTATTTCGTGTATTGCCCGGGATCGGCATTAAAACGTTGCAGGCATTTATCTGAACAGAAAAAATACTGTTTATTATGATATTCAGTTTTTATTGTTGTAGTCCGTTCATCTACACGCATACCGCATACCGGGTCCCTGCTCCATTTATGCCTTTCCTGTTGTCTGTCATCCAGTTTACCGTCTTCCAGCCATAAAATACGATCCGCTATGTCTTCAACTCGCGGGTCGTGTGACACGAGTACGACTGAATAACCCTGTTCATGTGCAATATCATGCAAAATCATCATGACCTCCTGTCCTGTTTGTGAATCCAGGTTGCCTGTGGGCTCATCGGCCAGTATTACTTTGGGTTCATTGATAAGGGCGCGTGCAATGGCTACACGCTGTTTTTCACCACCAGAGAGCGTTTGTGGTAATGCGTTACGGCGTTTATGGAGACCGAGCTGGTTTATTAATACATCAGCCCTGTCTCTTGCTTCATTTATTCCGCCCGCATGTAGCTGGGCAGGAAACAATATATTTTCTTGCACAGTCAAGGCATCGAGTAGATTGAAGGCCTGGAAAATAAAACCTATTTTCAAGGCCCTGATCTCAGGCAAGGCTGATTCCTTCAGTGTCGTGATATCGGCGTTATCAATTTCGATGGTCCCCTGGGTTGGTTTCAGCAGACCACCCAGCATGGATAATAATGTCGTCTTGCCCGATCCGGATGGCCCCATCACCAGAATAATTTCACCAGGTTGTATATCGAGCGTGACATTATCAACTGCCACCACGACGGTATGCCCACTGCCAAAGCTCTTTGTCAGATTTCTTGCCTTGATTACAGGTTCGGGCATTCAGTTATTCCCCTTATATATGAAAAGCAGTGGCCGGATCCAGACGGGATACAAACCAGGCCGGAATCAGGGCCCCGAGTACTGCTACGACAAGTGCAATAAGCCCTATCTGGAACAGTGCAGGGGTTGAGACTGCCAATGTCAGTTGTGGGAGTAACAAGGGGACTGCAGGCATGACAAACAGGGCAAATAACATCGCCATGATAAAACCGATAAATGTCAGTATTCCGGATTGAACAATGACGCTGATCAGGATTTTATCATTGCCAATACCTAAAGCCTTGATAATTGCTATTTCCCTTCGCCTTCTGATAACCAGTGAATAGGATGTAAAACCAACAATCAGGGCGGCCAGTGCTGAACAGATGGCCGTCATAATTACAATAATCCCGACGCCCATTTGTTTGGCCATGGATAAGTCATTACTGACAAATTCCTTCTGTGTCAATGCATTAACCTTCTCCACTTGATCGCGAATGCGCTTTGCCAAATCATTGGGATCGGTTCCCTCCTTTGCATCAACCAGCAGATAGCTGTATGTGCCTGATGACGATAATATTTCCTCAAGATCTGCAAATGGCACAAACAGAACTGAATTTGCAGATGAGTATGTACCACTCGACAAGCCCACCACCGTAAATGATTTGTCTACGATACGGAGCTGGTCACCAATACCGATACCGGTTATTTTTGAAAATACATCAGGAATAACTGCCTCCTGCGGGTTCCCGATATGCCGGCCCGCTGTTAATTTCCAGGGACCTGCGCGTTTAGCATCCGGTAAAAGGCCGACAATGAAGGCAAACATTCTATGTTTACCTGCTGACACAACACTGGTCATATATAAGATAGGTGTTACACGTTTGACACCAGGCATTTTGGCTATCTGGTCGGCCTTCCAGTCCCATACAAAGGACATCGCCATATGCATGTTTCCAACGCCACTTTGCATGACCCACACATCAGGTTTAACGTGATCCGGATAGGAAACGATCTGTACCGATTCTCCACGCCACACAGCATCAAAAAATATGACCAGAATAAAGGTAAAGGCAATGCCCAGCGCACTGCCGGCAAGGGTACCGCGCTGGCTTGATAGTGATTTCCATGTCCATTTAAACATCTGTCATATATCCTGAAATGCCAGCATGGGGTCCGTTCGCTGGATTGTGCGTACCGGTATTAATGCACCGATAACAGCAAAGACAAAAAAGGTCATCAGGGTCTGCAAAAATATAACGGGATCAAATAATCGAATAAAATATGCAGGTGACATTGTTTCAATGAATACTGAAACACCCAGGGCCAGTAACGTACCGATTGGTATGGTAATAACAAGTAATAATGATGACTGGATCAGCACGACAAGAAAAAGCCGGCCAAATGAAAAGCCCAGGGCCTTTAACACGGCAAAACTTTTTATACGGGCCCGAATATCCGCGTACATGATCAGCCCGACAACCAGCATACCAATAATATAGCCTATGCTCACCAACAGACCCATGATGGGTTTAAAAAATACCTTGCCCATATTGACATCATTTTGGGCAAGCTGCCCGGGGGTAATGACATCCACAGAGGGCACGTGCAGTTCTATTTGCCTGGCAACGCTTTGCCGGTCAGCGGCTGGATCGAGTTCCACCAGCATATAGCTTAATAAAGGAAATGTACTCAGGTCAGGTGCAATCTCGGACTCGATAAACAAATCAAGCATGCCGTCGTAATTGATAAAGGCAAATGGCATCATAAATGCCGCTTCCTGTGTAATACCAACCACCTTGAATTCAAAGTCTGTCACATAGAAGCTGTCACCCGGATTAATACCGTATTTTTTCGCCAGAGAGGCATCGATCACGATCTCTTTTCCACTCGTTATTTCACGTCCCTGGATTATGGAAGATGGCCCTCCCCAGGTATCATAGACCAGCACGTAGACAGGCGTGCGAACATTATTCCTGTTGTATATAACAGGAATTGCGGTAACGGGGTGAGCGTTAATAACACCCTTGACAGCCTCGACCTCTGCACGTGCCAATTGTGGAATAGATGAGCGTACCGCAATGAAGTTACTGACACCGGCCTGGGTGACAATCAGGTCCGCCTTACGATTGAGTACAATTTGCTTTAATTGATAATACTGACCCTGTTCAAAACCGACCAGTATGAGTATCACGGCTATCACCGAACCCAGGGCGACGGCTGTTAATACCGTTCTTAAAGGGTCCAGTAATACTTGTCGCCAGGCCAGAAGAAACATGCTGATATACTACTCCTGAAGCTTCCTCTTTTTTTTCATCAGGCATGCAACAGCAGTGTTCTCCGGGCTTGCTGGCGGAATATGACGTAAGCTTCTCATCGGGAATATATTAGTCAATATCTGTGAAAATAAATGAAAAATTCTGGTTTATATCGATGCGAATACGTCCATCATGCCCTTCTGCATAGGCCAGCCAGCCGGGTTTATGCTGACATTCCGGTACAAAGGGATGTTCCTGTTTATTAATCCCGTCATACCATGCTATCAACATAGGGTCAGACAGGATGACAGATGCTATATTCCCGGCGAGTTGATTGGCCAGTGCGTAATCAGGACTTGTATCCTCGAGGTTAACCTTGATTGTCTGCATATCATGATTCATCATTATTTCCGCCATGTGAAATGTTCATATACACCGGCCCAATACATACCAAATGTAATGGCAAACAACAGTTCTTCTATTGGCATAAAGGCTATATTGATACCGGATAGTGCATCCAGGTTCCACACGCGCTCTATATACCCTGGCGCAGTCAAATCCAGGCCAAACAGGAAAATTGTATAATAACCAAGAAACAACAAGCCACCTACCCATGTTTTACGTGTCAGGTCCGGTCGGCACAGTGAATTGGCAATGGCACCTGCCAACATGGCGAAAATCGCCGGATAAATGGGGTTCCATGGCAGAAAATATAGCAGAATAAATACAACAATGGGGGTTGATAATGCCTTGTAATGATGACGATGCAAGGGAAGATTGCGTTCCTGCTCTGAAACCGGAACGGGAACCCGTCTGGTTATTAAATTATACAGAACCGAGGCCAGCCCGCCTATACCGAAACAAAAAATCAGACTCTCGATATCAAACCCGGTGTTAACAGCCAGATTAAACAAGCTTGGTGGCGTCCAGTACGCCGGTACGAATAATGGTTCTGAAAGACCAAAGGGCATGGTAAAAATACTGGCCCACAACATGTTGCGGCGATAAACAGGAAAGGCAAAAAATATAATGCCCCAGGGAAGCAGAAATGCACTGGACCAGAATAGCCAGACATATTGGTCACTCATGTATCAACACCTGTACCCGAACTGTTTTTCATATTTAATCCCTGAGGGTTCAATTTCCTCGCAGCTTGTTGCGAAAGTTGTCAGTCTGACATGATTTTAGTCAGAACCCAGTGGCCCGTTTGCTGGTACTGTATTCCTGATCAGGCCCGGCACGGGCCCCGCCAGGGTAGATTATTCTTTCTTTATTGAATGGCAGCCATGAGAGTCATCTCCCTGCTCAAGATTATCAAGCTCGGTTTCCTCAAGGTAATGGAAAAATGCCTTTTGCAGTTTCGTAGACAAGGTATTACTGAGGTTTTCACCATTTTTCTCAAGAGCATCCTCGATTTGTTGTGCCGTCACTTCAAGCAAGTCGTAGGTGATCTGGATGGTATTATTTTCAATAGAGACTGTTTTTATGCCCATCATTTTTCCAAGCATGTCCTTGATGTGATGCCGAACATGATCAGGAACAGACGTTTCCAGTTTTAACGTACGTTTTCGTATAACGGACCGTCCCTGTTGCTTGGGTGAGGGTTTGCCGGGACGGCCAATGTATAGATGAGGATTCGCTTCGAAACGATCATGACATTGTTGGGAACAAAACGAATAGGACTTGCCCTGGTACTCATGTTCCAGGCTACTCCGTTCTACCTCCATGAGGCATACCGGGTCAGTTGTTTTATATTGATCCTTCATGTCGATACCCTGTCATTCATTATCTGTAAATACACCTGTAATTATGGTTTATTGCTGTGCTCCGGTATAAGACAGCATGTTGATTTATTTCCAAACTCTTCTTCCGGGACTTCACCCCGTTTCCAGCTTGCGAGCGTTTTGTTTAATGCCTTTTCTAATGCATCAGCTGTAATAAAACCGAAAAATTTTAATAATTTTTTGCCGTCATGTGTGATGATAATACTCGTAGGAACCAGTTTTGCGCCTAGCTGTGTGGCCAGTTTATTTTGTTTGGTATGATCTACGGCAATCGGTATAAATTTTGTTTCCAGTAACTTACGTATGTTTTCTTTTTCAAGGGTTTCAGTTTCCAGTTTACGGCACCAGTGACACCAATTGGCAAATATGAGTATAAAAACAGGGCGGTTCTTTTTACGGGCCTCCAGAAAGGCATTTTTATTGTAGGCTCGCCAATTAATACGACTATGCTCCATGTAACTCCATTCTTGCGCATGGCTATGCTGTATCTGGAGAAGAAAAAGACCCATGATCATTCCTGAATATGCAAGCGCATAACTAATATGGTTTATATTGCGACGATGTAAGTTTAAGATCATTTGCTTATTCTCTGTTAAATTGATGGTTTACTAATAACTATCTGCCATTAATTACATGTATGTTTGTGGGTTTGTGCTTCCCCGGATGGTAATTCCTGGATATTTTCATTCAATGATCTGGCATTGTACTTCACCGATTCCAGCCAGGGTTCTATATATCTCACGGTTTGCTTCTGTGCTGCCTGTAACACCTGCAAGCCGCTGTTGGTCATTGGCCATTGCAGTTCCGGTAAATCAGGATTGATGATTATAACTATTGCATCACAGCCACATGGACAGCGTCTGAAAGTCAGGTGCTTGTCAGAATAATACCAGGGCTGCTGCCTGAATATGTAACGATTAAGAATTTCAAGCAACGTCCATGGTCGCTTGAGCATTTCTTTCAAGCCGCTCGCATCTTCATAGGTTTGTGCAACATGATGAATGATAAGGATATCCAGATTGTGTTTACAACAGATTGCATCCGTGGGCGCAAGATCCACCAGTGCGCCATCACAATAGAATTGACCATTAATTTCAACCGGCTGGTATATCATGGGGATGGCAGCACTGGCCACCATTGAAGGTGCCAGTTCACCGCTATCAAAAAGTGTTTTTTCTCCCGTGCCGATATTGATCGCCAGTGCACTGAAGGGAATGGCGCATTCCTCGTACGTTTGTACCTTGAGTTGGCTGGCGCAGAATCCCATGGCAGCATCCATGGACGACAAGCCCGTATAGCCCGCCCATCTCTTCACCAGCAATGACCAGATTAAATGAAACCATGATGGTCTCCAGAACTGCCTGGATTTGAGTGCAAGCAGCGCCGACGCCCAGGATTTCATATTTTTTCCACTTGCCAGAACACCACCAACAATCGCGCCGGCACTGCACCCGGAAACTGCGGAAATATTTATATTCATTTCCTGCAGGGCCTGTACAAAACCGGTATGTGCATAGACCCCTCGTGCGCCGCCCGAGCTGAGAACGATGCCTATCCTTGTTTTCTGGCCTATTTTATTTTTGGCGCTAATCTTGCTTTCACCCCTTTTCAGTTTTAGCACTACGTGCTGAAAAAACATTGTAAAGTGGTATCCATATTAATGTGACATACCAACCATATGCGTAGCTTTCAACCATGCCGATCAGGAAGCTTTTCCAGCTTATCCATTCAAATCCGGGTAACAGTCTTTGCCAGCTTTGATACATGGCGTGCTCCGGAAAAATAAAATCAAATCCGACACACAACACGAAGCTGATCAGAAACAGTAAACTTGTAGCATGGCCAAATGCTAAGAAAGATAGTCTTGAATTCATATTATGCCTCCTTGTTTTGAGGATTAAGAAACTTGTCCGGCTCGGCTTCAAACTTATCCAGACAATTTCGTGAGCAAAAACGATACAGATTGCCTTCGTGCATTTTGCCGTATCCCTGTTCAATATCGACCTCCATTCCACATACCGGGTCTATGTGTTTTGCCATGGCTTTTTCATCATGTTTGCCGTGTTTTCCGTGAACCATATGTGACCCGCAGCCAAAGCGCATCATAAAGTAAAACAGTCCTGCGAAAATCAGTAAAGAAAGTAATCCATCCATTTCGCACCTCCGGGTTGTTAAAATTATTCAACCGCTGGTGGTCTGACAAGCTTTTATTGACAGACCGCCGTTTCAACCGGTTTCATGTTCACCATGACGGCACCAGACACATTCACAATCAATGTGATTGCAGCTTTTATCCACTCGCGCAGTTTTAACATACAGGCGCGCCAGGGGCAGCATGAGCTGCTTAAGAAATGACTTGTCATAGGTTTTCCTCAGGAATTCACGTGTATCGGTTTTTTTTGATTGATGATTCAGGAACCAGCGATAGCCACGGTTGCCTAATAAATTGAAAAATGCCCGATTAACGATTGATGTTTTGATTTGCCAACCTATCGCATCAGACCAAAGTTTGTCATAATCGCTATCGTCAAGCAGGCTTCTGGCAGCCAGAATACCGGATAGCATAGCGTGTCGCATACCAAATCCCCACAAACTATCCTGAAAACCAGCCTGCTCTCCAGCGATGGGACGCCGTCCTCCATAGGCCCGTGCCGGCAGGTAAAAATTGCCCACCCCTCCATGGCTAACGGGGTTGATCATTCTAAGACCTAGCAGTTTTTCGAATGCCTCGACAGTGCGCTTGACATAAATCTGTTCCTGCTTGAAACCGGAAAACATACATGTTTTAACCGTCCCCCTTCCTTCCCATATTAAAAGGTAGGCATACCCCTTAGGCGCAAGTCTGTTATCACAAATAACCCAGCAGCCATCTGCCATATCGGTTTCGAAGTGATACCCGACTGCAATTGCATCGGCGGCTTTAGGGCCTGCGGCCAGAATCCCCGTTCCTTTAAAATGTCTGATGCGGCTGTTAAATTTAACATCAATACCCATGCCTATCGCCTGTTCCAGCATTGCACTATCCAGTGAGCCTGCATTGGGCCCACGTTCAACCAGATAGAATAGTGGTTTGTCGTTTGTGACCGGATAATAATTTCTCCATGCATCATACGAACTCACAAACCGGCACGGTTTATAACGAAACTGTGTTTTAATGCCAAGTTCATTCAATATCTCAAGCACATCCCTGTCGGTGGTCCAGTTTTCCAGGCCCTGAAAATCACGTTTAAAGCGGTGCCCGACTTCTTTTTGCGCTTCATGAACAATTACTTTTTTCCCTGCCCGGGCCAATGTAATCGCCGCAGACAGTCCTGCCGGGCCGGCACCGACGACAGTAATAATATTATCTTTGTTACTGTTCAACATTGGCATTGATCATTTCCTTCTATTTCTGACGCTTCCTACAACTGGACATATGCGGACTGGTACTGAAATTCAACATCAATGGGTTCGTGTAATCGCTCATGCGTAATGTGCAATTGTATTAAATAGGGACCAAGCGCCTCCATTGAGAAGTAATTGCCATATACCATTACCTTTCCAAATTCCATCAACTCCAGTTCTTTATATCCGGTTTTTTCCGGAATGGTGAATATCTGTGCTGTCACCTTGGCATTATTGATTCTTTGTCCTGTTTTGTGGTTAAAAATAGCAACTGTCAGATGAAAACGGACCGGCCCTACTGGTAAACCACCATGCATCACTCTGTTTGCGATGTGTCCTTCCAGTATTTCTGCAGGTACAATCCCGATATAAATAGCCATCCCTTTAACCACTTTGAACTGACTTGTCCCGGATGGCAGTGCAGATTCACCGGATACCGGTACAGTAATCAGAAATCCTGCTAAAACAAGGCACAATATAGCGGCATGTTTTCCTGACTCACCCATATAGTGTTCCATCATTTGCAGCTCAACCGGATATTACTCTACAATCGCCATTTGATGTGCCTCCCCTGCCGGTAATTTAATTGTTCCGGTCAGTTTCAGTGTTTTCTGGTCAACTACCCAGATCAGTGGCTTGTTACGACTGGAGACATATATTTTTCCAGTACCATGAATGGTATTGAGGTGATAAGGCGCGGGTGACAGTTTGAGTTCCCGCTTCGTCCCGTTGCTTGTGTCTATGGCGACAAGTACATTACCTTTTTTACTGCTGGCAAAAATAGTTTTTCCATCATCACCCATGGCCAGTCCATGTGAGTTTTTACCGATTGTATAGGCATTAATAATCTTGCCTGTTTTGATATCGACAACCGAGACCTTGCCAGCCCGTGGATTGGTTACATATATTTTTGACTCATCGGCCGAAAATATCATATGCTCGGGTGCAGGACCCGATTCCAGCGTGCGTACGGTCTTCCACCTGGTCAGGTCAATTTCACTGATTGAATTATTTCCGGTATTGGATACAAAGGCATGTTTATTATCTTTTGTAATGAGTGTGTAGTTAGGAGCCGGGCCTGTTGCAATTGTTTTTATTACTTTGTTGGATTCAAGGTCTACTACACTGACACCACCACGTAGACCATGTGTTGAAATAACATAACGCCCATCGGATGTAATGGCCTGGTGATGTGTCCAGCCACTCACGGGTATGGTTGACATTACGTGGCCATGTGCCGGATGTATGAAAAACAGTTTACTGTTGGCCGTGTCCCTTGCTTGGCCCGGTTTAAGCGGCACTTCATTCAGACTACCTGCAATCAGGTATTCGCCGTCAGGAGTTGCCACCAGACCATGTGGATTATCAACACCACTATAGCTGGCCGTAATCCTGTCGGTTGCCGCATCAACCGCAATGACCTGATTACCGGAACCCAGGGGGATGTAGACCGTTGGGCCTGCCAGCAGCATGCCGGATATGCTGGCCAGTATTACAGAAATGCCAGGTAATAATAACTTTTTGTTCATGTTTAATTCCTCCATAAATCAAATCGGCTTTTGTTACTTCACGTCAACATAAACCTGTTACTCATGAAAATTTTTATGCATAAGCCATGACTGTTTCAAGATCATTATACGTATTAGTCGCAAACAATTATTATCAGACCCCTGAATTCCATGACGACCTCCTGATTTATAATAAAATCTTACTCGAGTTCCTTTCGTCTGCGCTCGAATTCCTCTTCGTCAATTTCACCTCGAGCATAGCGTTTCTTCAGAATATCCAATGGACCCTCACTCTGCGAGCCAGTATTGCCGGTCATGAAATATTTCACCAGCATAACAAGTGCAACAATAATAATAATCCAGAAGATCAACATAAAACCACCACCAAAAAACATGCCTCCACTGCCGTTAAACATCATACTTTGCCTCTATGCGTTGTTACAATTTAACTTTGCGTAAACGTAATGCATTGGTAATCACCGAAACTGAACTAAAACTCATCGCTGCCGCTGCTATAATGGGTGACAGCAAAATTCCGAAAAACGGATAAAGTATTCCTGCAGCCACAGGGACCCCGGCTGCATTATAAATAAAAGCAAAAAACAGATTTTGTTTGATATTTCTCATGGTGGCTTTGCTAAGCCTTCGTGCCCTGACGATCCCCCTGAGGTCACCTTTTACCAGGGTAACCCCGGCACTTTCCATAGCAACATCCGTTCCTGTACCCATGGCAATACCAACATGTGCCTGTGCCAGTGCAGGTGCGTCATTGATTCCATCACCTGCCATTGCAACAATACGTCCCTCACTTTGCAATTGTTTAACAACGGATGCTTTTTGATCCGGTAATACTTCGGCCTGCACCTGATCAATATCCAGTTTGGAAGCAACAGCCTCGGCTGTTTTTGCGCTATCACCTGTTAACATGACAACTTGAAGTCCTTCCGAATGAAGGTCGCGAATAGCATCCGGTGTTGAATCCTTGATTGGATCAGCCACACCAATCAAACCGGCGGCCTTACCATCAATAGCCAGAAACATAACAGTCTGCCCCTGCGTGCGTTGTTCATCGGCCTGCTCCGGCAATGTGCCGGCTTCAATGTCGAGACTCTCGAGTAATTTAATATTTCCAAGAGCAACACGACGCCGGTTAACTTCCCCCGTCACCCCTTTTCCTGTTATTGATTCAAAATTACTGGTTGGGGACAGCGTAAGCCCCTTGTCCTCTGCACCTTTAACGATCGCATCTGCGAGGGGATGTTCACTGGCTCTTTCCAGGCTGGCAGCCAGTAACAGTGCCTCGCCTTCATCTATTCCATCAACCGTTGTAACGGCGACCAGCTTGGGTTTTCCCTCGGTCAGGGTGCCGGTCTTGTCAACGACGATAGTATCAACCTTGCGCAGGATTTCGAGTGCCTCGGCATTTTTTATCAAAACACCCATGACAGCACCTTTTCCTGTTCCCACCATTATCGACATGGGGGTTGCAAGACCCAAGGCACAGGGACAAGCAATAATAAGCACCGCAACGGCATTAATAACGGCATAGGCCAATGCAGGCTCAGGTCCCCATACACTCCATACAATGAATGTGATAATAGATACAAGAACGACTGTCGGTACAAAATAACCGGCCACTGTATCAGCCAGTTTCTGAATGGGTGCCTTGGTACGCTGGGCCTCTGCTACCATCTGCACAATCTGTGATAGCAACGTATCGGAACCCACCTTCTCGGCCTTCATTATCAGGCTGCCGGTTGCGTTGATTGTTGCACCGATCAGTTTTTCCCCTGGCGATTTTTCAACCGGAATCGGTTCACCTGTCACCATGGATTCATCTACATTACTTTCCCCTTCGACCACAACGCCATCAACAGGGATCTTTTCACCTGGACGAACCCGCAACATATCCCCCGGTTTTACATGTTCCATCGGGATATCCTTTTCTGTCCCGTCCTCGCTGACCAGCCGGGCTGTTTTAGGCGCCAGGCCCAGCAACATCTTGATGGCACTATTGGTCTGACTTCGGGCACGCAGTTCAAGTACCTGTCCAAGCAACACCAGCGCGGTGATAACCGAAGCGGCTTCAAAATAAACCGGTACAACACCAAACTCATTAAATGTTTCAGCAGGAAACATACCCGGAAAAACAACACCGAAGAAACTGTAAACCCAGGCAATACTGACGCCGATGGATATCAAGGTAAACATGTTCAGGTTCCATGTGACAATCGATTGCCAGCCGCGTACATAGAATATCCAGCCGGCCCACCAGACAATCGGGGTGGAAAGCACAAGCTCGGCCCACTGTCGGGTATGCGGGTTAATCAGTCCGGCCATGGCCTCAGGCCAGAATTCTGCTGCCATTGCGCTGAAAAAAACAGGAACGGCAAGCAAGGTACTGACCCAGAAGCGAAGCGTCATGAAATCCAGTTCAGTATTATCTTCTTCTGCCTCAACGGTTATGGATTCCAGCGCCATGCCACATTTGGGGCATGAGCCAGGTTCATCCTGAATAATTTCAGGGTGCATGGGACAGGTATATCGGGTTTTTGTGGGTAACACGGGTATGCCCTTGGCTTCCAGGGCCATACCACATTTGGGGCAGCTGCCGGGGCCGATCTGCTCGACTTCAGGGTGCATTGGACAGGTATAGACAGCGCTGTCATCTTCCTGGATATGTGTTTCTTTATTCAGGTATGTATCTGGTGAAAGTGTGAATTTCTGCTGGCACCCGGCACTGCAAAAATAATAGTCAGTCTCTTCATGTTTACAATGATGTTCACTTTCTTCGGTAACATCCATACCACATACCGGATCTTTCAGTGATTCAGATTCAATGTATTGTTCGGGATGTGCAGCGAACTTGTCTTTACAACCTGAACTGCAAAAGTAATATTCCTGCCCGTCATGTTGATGATGATGTTCGCTTTGTTCGCTAACGTCCATACCACATACCGGATCTTTCAGTGATGCAGATTCAATGTATTGTTCGGGATGTGCAGCGAACTTGTCTTTACAGCCTGAACTGCAAAAGTAATATTCCTGTCCATCATGTTGATGATGATGTTCGCTTTGTTCGCTAACGTCCATACCACATACCGGATCTTTCTGTGATTCAGATTCAATATATTGTTCGGGACTTTTCTCGAATTTGTGTTGACAGTGTTCACTGCAAAACAGGTATTCGGCATCCTGATAGACATACCTGTGTTTACTGTCAGTTGAGACATCCATACCACATACCGGGTCATTTGACATTATTTTTACCTTTGCTGGTTATATGACAGGTAAGCGACTAATACGCATTACCTGAATAAATTTGTAATTACTTCTTTTACAGCAATGCCCTGACAAGTTTGCCAGACCATCAACATTTAAAAAAATCACGCAGTTCTGCTTCATCTACCTGACCACGAAAAATTATATCGCCGTCAACTATCAGATTAGGAGAATGGCGAATAGCCAGAGACTGACATAATTCAATTTCATCCTCCGCATATTTCACCTGATGTTTGATGCCAATATCGTCCAGTTCTTTTGAAAAGTTCCGGCAGTGGCTGCAACCCTTTGTAGCGATAATCAAGACGTCCACTATTTTCTCCTTTATTTCCTGCAATGTTTAATTATAAAATTAATTGGTTTTTTTCGAAAGGTTGTCAGTAAAACTTTCAATCAAATGACAAACTGAATCACCGTCGGGTATACCATCCGGCATGTTATTCCATTGATGTAATGCTTTTTCCATACGATTCTGCAGATTCATCAGTTCTTCAAGTTTTTCGCGGTTCTCTTTAATTCTGCACTGCAGTATTTCACGAACTCTCGGGCAAGGTGATTGCTTATGGTCCGAGTCATGCATGATTTCCTTTATTTCTGCTAATGTGTATCCGAGCTGTTTGGCTTGCTGGACGAAACGCAGCCAATTGATTTCACGTTGATGAAACAGCCGGTAATCATTATTAGGATCACGTTCCGGCCTCAAAAGCCCCATGCGTGTGTAGTACCTGACAGCATGTTGTGTCGTATTGCTGCTTCTGGCCAGTTCTGTGACGGTAAGCATCTTTTCTAATGTTGAAATGTTGTTTCGTCTATTCACTTAATTGTTCCTCACCTGGTTTTTGCGACCATTGGTATTCATAAACCTTATTTCTGTAATTTAAATGTACAACCTGTGCCTTAGACACAGGTCAAGGTTTGTAGCTTAATATAATTTCCGGTGAGGACCATTTCCGGGAATATAAAATGCCTCCCGGATTGCTTCATCCCGTCGCACCCTGCAATGACAACACATCAGTCATTGGGGATTTTCGACCGTTTGAGTAGCTGTTTCCACTGCCCCACACGAGGTATGAACATGGGTACTTGCTGTTTATAGGCCAGGTATTCATCACCGAACTGTTCGACTACACGTTTCTCTTCACTGCGGGCCAGCAGGGTATAGGCCAGCACAATAACGGGAAACAGGCCCACCGAGAACAATGTCGGCCAATGCACGACACCCTCACCAAAGAGTCCGATGAAAAGTCCCGTATATTGGGGGTGGCGCACCAGCCGGTATAATCCCGTTGTGACAAGCTGGTTTTTTGTATTTGCGCTGTATAATTCCCGCCATCCCTGTATAAAAATACCAATGCCGATGATCAAAAACGCATACCCCAACAGCATCGAGATTAACATGCCTGTCTCACCCAGGCCGACCAGTGAAGACCACAGGTTTGCATTGAGATTATAGCGATCCAGCCCGAAAAAACGTGCCAGCAGATAGATGGTAAGCGGAAAACCGTACATCTCGGCGTAGAGAGCAATAATAAATGCCTGCACTACCCCGGCGCTGGCCCATTCACGCCATGTTTTTGGCGCAAGGTATCGATAAAGCACCCAGGATGCTATCACAATCATGATCAGGGCTAGACCCCAGGCACCGGAATGTGCGATGTTTTCTCTCATGGTGAAATTCCTTCCGGCAAGGATACGCCACGGGAGCCGGTAGACCGCCGGTACTGTATGGCAGGTATGGGCTCTTTTCTAGTCATACAGGTCCCGTCGGGTCAGCGGAACCGCCGCAACACCACCGTCCCGATTGACTGCCAGGATCTGGTATACGCCGATTTCACCCTGCTCGAACTGCAACGCACAGGCTGCCATATACAGGTGCCAGACCCGATAGATCGATTCCTGTACATGTTGCAGTGCGTCATGCTTGTGGGCTTCAAGCCGGCTGACCCAGTGTCGCAGCGTCAGGGCGTAATGTGTACGCAGCGATTCTACATCATGGATTTCGAATCCGGCACGTTCCATGACACGTTGTACGTTACCGACGGTATCCAGCTCCCCGTCAGGAAAAACATAGCGATTAATAAAACGTGTGCCGACGCTTTTGTGCCATCCTTCCTGATCCTGGGTGATGCCGTGATTCAGGAACAGCCCACCCGGCTTCAGCAGGCGTTGGGCGATACCGAAGTAACGCGGCAGGTTCTTGAGGCCAACGTGTTCAAACATGCCGACACTGACAATTTTGTCATATTCTGCTTCACCCTGCAGGTCACGATAATCCTTGAGCTCAACCGTGACCTGGTTTTGCAGCCCTTCGGCCTCTATTCTTGCCAGGCAGTATTCATACTGCTCCCGGCTCAGGGTAATACCGTGAGCCCGTACACCATGATGTTGCGCCGCCCAGAGTATTAAAGCGCCCCAGCCACATCCAATATCGAGTAGCCGTTCACCGGCATCGAGCCGTAGCTTGCGACAGATGTGTTCCAGTTTGTTGCTCTGTGCCTGGTCGAGCGTGTCGTGTACTGTTTCAAAATAAGCGCAGGAATAAACCATCTGCCGGTCGAGCCACAACCGGTAGAACGCATTGGAAACGTTGTAGTGAAAGGCAATGGCCTTGCGGTTCGCATCTTTTGAGTGATCACGCCACAACCGGTGCCATCGGCGAGGTGCCAACGGGGTTGCTTTGCCCGGTGCGGTGGACGCATCGCCTGGAAACAACGCAGTGAACAGAAAACTGGCCTTCTCGGAAGCGGACAAACACAGGGACCGCAAGTGATCTTTCAATCCCAGGGCCTTGTAAAGATCCCCTTCCACATCCAGCGTACCCTGGAAATATGCCTCGGCCAGGCGCAAGGGGTCGCGGAACAAAACCATCTCTCGAAACAGGTGGGGGTCACGAAAAACAAGTGTGGCATCCGGCACCCCTGGCCCAAACTTCAGCGTCTCACCATGCCATAAACGCACTGCAATGTTTTCCGGTAAATCCCGAAAAACCCGTTGTACTATCCGGCCAACGCGAGTAATACCTTTTTTTGGTTCGGATCCTGAAGTACGTTCTTTCCGGTGTTGCGCAATATCATGCATTTTCATAATATTCATAACCACTCCTCCTTCACTAAACCTTATTCTTGTACTTAAGTGTAAAACCTATGTGCTAGTGACAAGTCAAGCCCTTTTTCCATCATTCATTCAGCACTCCCGTGAGCTCGCCGTCGTATTAACAGCTGAGTTGCTGCGAGCCCGCGGATGGGCAAGGCAGGGCAACACATGGATAGAGTACTAGTGGACATACGCATCGCTGACGTAACGGCGCATCATCCGATGGCTGTTGAAAAATGATGCATTCTTGGCAATGGCACCTTTCATCACCGCGATCCAGCCTGCCCGATCCTGGTAGTATAATGGCAGCACCACCTGTTCCAGTTTGTGATAAAGAGAATCGGCTTCTGTCTGCATGGATCCATCGGTGCCATCACCAATCGCCCATCCCGTGATACCTTCGATGCAGCCTTCGACCCACCAGCCGTCGAGAACACTCAGGTTTGGAACCCCGTTGAAGGCCGCTTTCATCCCGCTGGTGCCGGATGCTTCCAGCGGCCGTTGTGGTGTGTTGAGCCAGACATCGACACCGGCGACCATGATGGCTGCAAGTGCCATATCGTAATTTGGCAGGTAGACGATGCGAATGACATCGGCCAGCTCACGCATATGAGTATGCAACAGCTTGATAAGCTGTTTGCCGGTTTCGTCCTGCGGGTGGGCCTTGCCGGCCAGGACGACCTGAAACGGCTGCTGTTTCGCAATCGCCTTCAGGCGTGCGACGTCAGTGAACAGTAAATCCGGACGCTTGTATGCGGTCATGCGGCGGGCGAAACCAAGGGTGAGCACATCCGGATCGAGGCCAGGATCGCAATACTCACTGACCTTCAGCCGCAGTGCCTCCTTGGCCGCCACATGCGCCGTCCAGATTGCCTCGTCCGAAATACAACATTCCGCACGTATCAATAATTCGGGTTCATGGCACCAGCCCGCGAGATGTGCGTCGTAAAGGTCACGGAAACTCGATGTCGCCCAGGTAAAGGGATGCACGCCGTTGGTCACGGCACGTACCCGGTAGCCGGGGAACATCTGTCGTGAAGTCTCTGCATGGCGTTTGGCCACACCGTTTACAAACTCGCTCAGGTTCAGGGCCAGGCGCGTCATATTGAGATTGTCCGACCCTGCCAGTTGCCTCAGTATCAACGGATCGACGAATTCGCCGAGAATACGTTCGACCATGTCATACGAAAACCTGTCGTGACCGGCTTCCACTGGTGTATGTGTAGTGAAATTGCATAGCTCGCGCACCCGGGGGATATCGTAACGGGACTCGCCGGGCCGCAAATCGGCAGCGGCATAGCCGTAACGACGCAACAGTTGAAGTGTCAGCAGCGCGGAGTGCCCTTCATTCATATGATAGTGACGCACCGTGAAGCCCAGGGCACGCAACATGCGCGCACCGCCGATACCGAGCACGATCTCCTGTTTGAACCGGTAGGTGAGATCGTCGCCATACAGAAAATGAGTTATCTTCCGGTCTGTGGCTCCATTTTCGTTCAGATCGGTGTCCAGCAGAATCACCGGTTGCCGTCCACCCATGTGCCCCTCCAGCACATAGAACCAGCCACCGACCCAGACACGGTGGCCCTCGATCGGAACCGATACCCGCGCATCCAGTGGCGTACACCAGCGCCCCGGATCCCATCGTTCCGACTGTTCGTGCTGCTGTCCCTCACTGTCGATTACCTGACGAAAATAGCCCTCGCGGCTTGCCAGGCTAACAGTCACCATAGGCAGTTCGAGATCCGCCGCCGAGCGGATGGTGTCCCCTGCGAGTATCCCCAGTCCGCCGGCGTAGGTGGGGATCTCATTGCGCAGCGCAATTTCCATAGAGAAATACGCAATGTGCAACTCATGGATAAATTCGTCAATGTCGAACATGGTCGTAGCCCCTCCTGATTTTTGAGATAAGCCACTACAACATCAAAATACTCCGGTGGCCTGAACTTCGACAATATAAAGCGCAGTACGTTGCATTATGATCACCGTAATCTACCGTAATCCGGATCCAGCCACCTGCCAGTGAATATCCGGAACCGCTCACCGTTTCAGTACCGCCAGGGAAGGTGATTTTCTTCCGGCTGCCTGTCGGTCTGCACGCCATGTTAAAATTTCGGATATATGCAACATCACGTTACCATATCGATATGCCCACAAGGACACTCCTGTGCACAGATCCCGCAGCCTTTACAATAATCATTATCGACTTCATAACCTGCATCCTGTTTAATGACCGCCGCATCGGGACAAAAATGCCAGCAATTGTCACACTGGAAGCAAACACCACAGCTCAGGCAACGCCCGGCTTCATGGGTTACTGCCGTTTTATCCAGACCCGTGATGACTTCATCAAAGTCATGTAAACGATCTGCAACAACCCCGCCTTCCTGTCGCACACTTTGCGGGTAATACGACAGATTCAGGTCATTTATCGAGACCTCTGCCTTTTCGTGTTGCTCGTAAACAGGCGGAATGCCGGTCAGGCAGGCAATAATCGACATGGCCGCCTGGTAGCCACTGCCAACGGCCGTGGCCGCAAAACGGGGTTTACCGGCAGCGTCTCCGCCGATCAGGATATTTGAGTCCTCACTATCCCGCAGGCGTTCCAGTCCGTGCCAGTCCACTTCCTGACCAATGGCAAATATCGCCAGACCGGCAGACAAAAATTCTTCGGTGCCCTCGAACAACTTCGGTGCAAATTGACCATGGCGGTCATGCAGTTGATCGACACGGGCTACCTGAAGGCCGGACAGATGCTCACCGCTACGAACCAGGCGTGAGACACCCAAACGATAACTCAGGCGCACGCCTTCGGCTTCAGCCTGGATAACCTCTTCAAATGAGGCGGGCATTTCTGCGCCCGGGTGACCATGTTGGGTACCGTGAGGGTCCTGGGGGCAGACTACCGTGACTTCTGCGCCTAAACGTCGTGCGCAACGCGCAGCATCAATGGCCGTGTTACCACCACCAATCACGGCCACATGTCGGGGCATCTTGACGGGCTCACCCTGGTTGATGCGACGCAGAAAATCGACACCCGACATAATGCTATGCCCGGACTGATCATTACCCGTGTAGATGCGTGGCTGCTGTTCGCCAATAGCCAGAAAAATGGCGGCGAATTCCTCCTGCAGGGATTGGGCACTGCGTTGCTCGCCTATACGCGTATCGAGATGCAACTGGATACCCAGGGCAAGAATGGCATCGATCTCGCGTCTTAATATGTTTTTGGGCAGCCGATAAGCAGGTATGCCACTGTGCAGGGTACCACCCGCTGCCGACCGGGCATCGAATACCGTTACCGGATAACCACGGCGTACCAGCTGGAACGCACAGGAAAGTCCAGCCGGGCCTGCCCCGACCACAGCTACCTGCTGCGTCTGCTGTTTTTTGTTGAGCGGTTGATGACGCCACCCCTGCTCCAGGGCCAGATCGCCCAGGTAACGTTCGACGCCGTGTATGTTCACTGCGCTGTCCAGGTGTTTGCGATTACAACTCAATTCACACGGGTGGTAACAGATCCGCCCCATAACTGCCGGAAACGGATTACGCTCGGTGAGTTTGCGCCATGCCGCTTGCCATTGATCATCACTGGCAAGGGCAAGCCATGCCTGAATGTCCTCAGAGGCAGGGCAGGTCTGGCTGCAAGGTGGCCATTTATCCTTGTATACGGGTCTCAGGATACGCCAGTCACCGGTGTGGTAAGCAACGCTGCTGCCTGCTTCAAAGGACAAACGGCTCATTGTGACTCCCCCTTTGAGACCCGGGCATAGCCACCGCGGCCACGGCGTTGCACCTGGTTGGCCGTGTCCGTGGTCCATTCGGTGTCTGCCTCGAGCAGACCGTAGCGCCGGATGCGTGCATCGGCCAGCGCTTGCAAATGGCGAATCTCAACCGCGCCCCCCTTGCTGCCGAACAGATGTTTGAAACGTCCCTGCAGTTTTATATAATCTTCCACCGGCCGTTGCCGGGCCAGACGCATGACGCCGGTCACGGCCCCGTGTTCCAGCTCAACCAGCGGAAACAGACCGGTCTCAACCGCCAGTCGCGATACCTGTATGGTCTGCGCGGCATCATGATTCCAGCCCAGCGGACACGGGGACAATACTTGCAGAAAACGTGGTCCTTTAAGGCTCATCGCTTTTTCCACCTTGGCCTTGAGATCCGGGAAATAGGCCACCGTGGCGGTAGCGGCATAGGGCATCTGGTGCGCGGCGATAATCGAGATCACATCCTTTTTCAGATGATGTTTGCCCTCACTCAGACGGCCCGGCGGTGAGGTGGTGGTGCGTACCGCATGGGGTGTTGAGCTGGAGCGCTGCACACCGGTGTTCATGTAGGCCTCGTTGTCATAACAAACGAACAACACATCGTGACCACGCTCGATCATGCCGGACAGACATTGCAAACCAATATCGAACGTACCGCCGTCACCCGCCTGCACCACTACCGGCGTATCTTTACCATTGGCGCGCATTGCCGCTTCCACCCCGGAGGCCACAGCCGCTGCATTGGCAAACACCGAATGAATCCACGGTGCCTGCCATGCAGACTGTTGATTGTGGGTAGTAAAAACCTGCAGGCAGCCAGTGGCGTTTATATAGACGGCATCAGGGCCGATAATATCCGTTACCATGCGTGCTGCCATGGCCTCGCCACAGCCGGAACAGGCGCGGTGACCGGAAGTGAGTACATTGTGTCGATATGTGTCACGCACATCCATGTCTATGACTCCCCCATGGTTGACTGGTCACCGGACTCCGGCTTGAGTCCTGCGAAACGGCAACGGGTGGATACCCCATCGCTTGCTGTGCGAAACACCGACTCGATCACCTCGATTGTCAAATCACGTCCCCCCAGCCCACCCACAAAACCTTCTACAATAACCGCCATGCCGGCGTTGTGCAGTGCGGCGCGCAATTCGGTGACGACAATACCATCTGCGCCGACACTCAGGGCCTTTTCCAATACGACGATGCGTTTGGCATTGCAACCGGTATCACAAAGGGACGTCACCAGCGCGGAGGCCGGAAACGGCCGGAAACAACGCAACCGCAAGGCGCCGACCAATTGGCCCTGCCCCCGTAAACTGTCTACCACATCCTTGACCGCCCCCATCACCGACCCCAGCGTAACCATCACCACTTCCGCCCCCTCCAGGCGGTAAGCGTCTATCAAGCCACCATGATCACGCCCAAAGGTCTGTGCAAATTCAAGATTGACGTTCTCGATCTCAGTTGCAGCCGATACCAGGGCCTGATGTTGATGTTGCCGATATTCCATATAGTTGTCCGGTTCACTGCCGCCACCCAGGGTTATGGGTCGGGTGGGATCCAGTGTGCGGGCAAAGTGAAACGCAGGCAGGAATGCATCCACTGTGTCCTGTCCGGGCAAATCCACCGGCTCAAAAGTATGCGTCAGGAAAAACCCGTCCATACAAACCATCACCGGCAGTTCACACGTTTCAGCGATGCGATAGGCCTGAATAATGGTATCAGCCGCCTCCTGATTGCTTCCTGCATACAGCTGAATCCAGCCTGCATCACGCAGCGCCATGCTGTCCTGGTGATCGCTGAAAATATTGATCGGTGCGCCCACCGCGCGGTTGGCGCATACCATTACCACGGGTAAACGCAGTCCCGCGATGTTAAACAGCACCTCGGTCATGAGTAACAGGCCTTGCGAGGCACTGGCGGTGAAGGCCCGACTGCCGGCGGCCACGGCACCGAGCACAATCGAGGCGGCGGCGAACTCACTCTCCGCACTGATAAATTCGGATGCCAGACCGCCGTCGGCGACCATTTCCGCCAGATGCTCGATGATGTGTGTCTGCGGTGTAATAGGATAGGCGGCCACCACCTGCGGGCGACAGAGAGACACCGCCTCAGCCACGGCATGGGACCCTTCCATTTGTTGTCTCACGATGTGTTCTCCAGTTCATGGGTGAGCCGGTAGCCTTCGCGCAAGGCCTTGATATTGGTGCTGACAATTTTTTCACCTTTCCTGGCCAGATGGTTGCCAATGGCCTGTTCCAGTGCGGCCAGGCTGATCCAGTTGGTTGCCGCCGCCAGGGCGCCCAATAAAACGGTGTTTGGCAACGGCCGTCCGAGAAAGGTCTCGCTTATCTGGTCAGCAGGTAAACAAATCCAGCGCAAGGTGCCGTCATCCAGTTCATCAGGGCACCGATCGGCATTCAAAATCACCAGGCCATGTTCGGCCAGCCCGGCGGTGACCGGCTCGGATCGTAACAAGGTGCTGTCCTGAACAATGACTGCGTCCGGCTGGTAGACCTGATTGTGACGACGGATCGGTGTTGTGCTGATGCGCACATAGGCCTCTACCGGTGCACCGCGCCGTTCGGAGCCAAATTTGGGAAAGGCCTGTGCCTCAAAGCCGTCGTCAAAGGCCGCCAGAGACAGCAATGCCGCCGCCGACACGGCACCTTGGCCGCCACGGCCATGAAAACGAATTTCGTGTAGTTGGCTGTCCAATTAAAACCCCCGCAAGGCCATGGCCTGATTGACCCGTCCGATGGCCAGCTCGTAAGCCGCAGTACGCAGATCAGTGGCACCTTGTTGCGCCAGATCACGAACCTGGTCATAGACCCGGTCAAGACGCTGTTCCAGACGTTGCATCACTGTGTCGTATTCCCAGGGGAACTCCTGCAGGTTCTGCACCCACTCGTAATAGGAGACCAATACCCCGCCTGCGTTCGCCAGCAGATCGGGAATGACCGTGATGCCCCGGTCTCGCAAAGTCGCATCCGCCAGGTGGGTCACCGGGATATTGGCCGCCTCCACCACGAGGCGGGCCTGGATGGCCTCGGCATTGTCACAATTAATGGTTGCTTCAACCGCAGCCGGGATCAGAATATCACAGGGGTATTCCAGCAGTTCGGCATTACTGACCGGTTCCGTGCCCGGCAGGCCTTCAAGCCAGCCCGTTTCAGCAACATGACACTGCGCTTGCTCGATATCGATACCTGCCTCGCAGACAACACCATTGCGGGAATCAGACACCGCAATGACCCGGGCACCCATAGCGGCAAGACGCTGTGCCGTGTGAAATCCAACATTACCAAAACCCTGAATCACGATGGGCGCACCCTTGATGGACAAGGACATTTCAGTCGCCGCCTTGTCAGTGAGATAAGCAACGCCATGGCCTGTCGCCTCCAGCCGCCCCGCCGACCCGCCCAGTTCCATCGGTTTGCCGGTCACGATGCCCGGGGTATAACCGTGGGTCTTGCTGTATTCTTCAAGGATCCAGGCCATCACCTGCGGATTGGTGCCGACATCCGGCGCAGGGATGTCCTGATGAACACCGAATACCGGGGCCATTTTCTGCACAAAACGCTTGGTAAGGGTTTCCAGTGCGTGCTGACTCAGCTCGGTCGTATCGATGGCAATACCCCCTTTGGCTCCACCGAAGGGAATATCCACCAGTGCAGTTTTCCAGGTCATCAATTGTGCCAGTGCACGAATCTCACCCAGGTTGACCGATGGATGGAAGCGCAGCCCACCCTTGAAGGGGCCGCGTGCATGATTGTGCTGCACCCGGTAACCCATGTAGGTGCGCAGTTCACCACCATCATCATCTGCACGATGAGGTCGCAGCGGAATAGTAATGGTTGTTTCCCGGAACACTGACAACAGCAGTTCCCGTTGTGCGTCCCCCAGTTGCAGCGATTCGAATGCCCGTTGCAAAAAACGGGTTTGCGTGTCCTGACATTGACAGTGTTCGCGTTCAACCGACATGGTGTATTCCCTTGTCGTGCATTGTTATTCTTTGTCCGTCAGGCAGTTTGTTGTCAGAAGTCCTCCGGTTCCATTTCGAGGTAGACGAGTTAACATTGGCGCGCTGATTCAGTCCATGCTGCCCCGGAATGCACCCGTCATCGCAATTCGCTTGATCCACTGATACTCCCCTGATTTCACAACTACCTTGTTTGACAACGTGAATTCAACTTGTGTATGTAACCCATGCACCAGGATAAAGTGGGCAAGCTACATTAACATTATGGCTTTCCCCTCAGACCAAAGCAAGAGTAGCCACCCGGAAATTTTTCCAGGCTGAATTTCCGGGCAGGGTCATTTGCATCGGCACAGTTACCTCGACCTGATCAGTTGAAAACAGACCCAAATCTCCCAGACCAGTAATATTACCAAGGCAGTACGTTCCGCCAGGCCCGGCGCCACGTCTACCTGAATGGCAATAATAAACGCCGTCATCGCCACGGCAGCACTCACCGATAATACGAGTGAAACAGCCTGTTGTCGGTGCCAGCGACGATTACGTCTAAAAGCAATCGAGAAAACGAACAGCGCGGTGAGTTCGAACAAAAAGGTGGCACTGGCAACGATACGATGTACCTGTCCCGTCATAGTCGGGATCTGGTCTGGTGAATCGACAGGAAACAGCGCCGCCAGTAAAATACCCACGGCTGCCAGGCCAAAGAACAGAACCGCCCAGGTCCTCAATCGTTCCGGATGAAGCGCACCGCGCAGGCCCATAGTCAGGGCCAGGTTGCCCCAGCCATGCACAAAGGCACCGGCAATAAAGACCCATCCGAGCGGCTCATTCGCCATGTTGCTGACATAGTCGTGCATCCAGTCGATACCAGTACCGGCTATGTGCACCATGGTAAGCGATGAGCCAAACACAATCACACCGAGCAGACCCAGCCACCCGAAGAGCCTCACCGGCCATGGAAAGACATGCCCTCTCGTCATGCTAGAAGCAAACCCTGTATTCATGCATCTCCTCCCTTCTTTATGGCCGGTGCCGTGCACATTGGTGATTATCCCGGAGGATCTTACCTGTATCGGCAACCAGTTTGACCAACTGCCACCATTGGCCCGTGTGCGGAATGAACACTGGTTTACCTTTGCTACGTCCCATGCCGGTTATGTTAACGAATCGGCTTGCCGGGTTCTGCCTCAAAGGTCCACCCGGCAGGCGGCGCAGTTACATTGTTTGTCCTTGTCCATGAACATCAATAATGATGGCAGTAGCAGAAAATCCATTACCAGGGCCACGCCGACTGCTGTCGCGGTGAGAATGCCCATGTCTACATTGAGTTTGTAGCTGGAAAAGGCCAGCACAGAAAAGCCGGCGATCATGATCAAGGTGGTTACCCACAACGCCTTGCCGACATGGGAAAAGCTGTAGCGAATGGCGTCGTGGGTGCCAAGATTGTGTTCGCGTTTGGCGCGGCGATACTTGCTGAGTATGTGTACCGTGTCGTCGACGATGAGCCCCATGCTGGTGGCGGTGATCATGGAGGCGATGATGCCGATCTCGCCAACGAAAATCGCCCACAATCCAAATGTAATCAGCACCGGCAGAAAATTGGGGATCAGGCTGATCAGACCCAGACGGATGCTGCGCAGGGCAAAGACGAGTGTTATGGAAATCAGCACAAAGGCCATGATAGTACCGCTCAACATGCTGATAATATTCCGCATGGCAAGGTTCACGAACATGACAATTGTGCCGGTTGCCCTGGCCCGCATGGGTGGCGGCATATTTTCCGCCATCCATGATTCAGTGCGCTTGATTACCTCGATAATCTTTTTTTGCGGGATGGTATCCAGGATCACCGTCAGCCGGGTCGCGGATTTGTCCAGATCGATCTGGCTGTTGAGATCCAGACCGTAGGGCAGCGACATTTCGTATAACAACAGATACTGGGCCGCCAGGTCGCGTTTGTCGGGTAACCGGTACCAGCCGGGGTCATCACCGTGCA
>DRJK01000048.1 GCA_011052215.1 Gammaproteobacteria bacterium | reverse complement strand
TTGTAAGCCCATGGTAATGATAAAGTAAATAACAATGCCAAAAATACAAAGTGTTTTTATAGAACGCCTGTCGCGGCTCAGGCTTGTCTTCGTATCTGTATGCCTGCTCTTCACGCAAACCATAGCTACGGCTATGCTTTGCGCTCCAGAGCGGCGCCTGCGAATACGAATCCTGCGCCTGCTTCCGCGATCCTGGTGAGAAATGCGGGCTAGGCGAAACAGATCTCGACAAAAAAATCCCCGGCATCTGTATTGAAAGGCAATACCACTGTTACCCCTTTTACGCTGTGATTAATCTCATGGTTTTCACCAGCAAGGACAACGGGTAATGACAACTCAAAATCATAACCCTTTTCCTCCAGCTTGGCCTTGGCCCCACCTGCGATCATATTGGCTATCTCGCCAACCAGGTCCTTAACCATATCATCCACTTCAGTTGGCTCGGTTCTGAGCATGGCTTTAACGATTGCAAACACGGCTTCTTTGGAAAAACTGATTGCCACCGAACCGTTTGCCTGCTTGCCCTTCAGATCGATCAGGCCACTCACGACACCTAACGATATATTGTCCGGTTTTATTCCGGGCTTGCCTGCAGTGGGCTCCATATTCGCCATCGTAACAAGGATGTTAACAATCGAATCCAGAACAGGATTAATAAATTTTACATCCACCACGGCACCTTTAATTTAATCAAGTTAGAATTTATATCAGACTAAAGTGTTGTTGAGCCCATCAGGTATCGATCAATCTCACGGGCGGACTCACGACCTTCATTAATTCCCCATACAACCAGAGATTGCCCGCGACGACAATCTCCGGCGGCATAAACACCTTCAATACTGGTGGCATGACTGCCATAATCGGCCTTGTAGTTTGACCGTTCATCATACTCGATACCCAGCGCGTCGCTGATAATGTGCTCCGGCCCAAGAAAACCCATGGCCAGTAAAACCAGGTCTGCCTTCCATTCTTTTTCCGAGCCTGCCACCTCATCCATCTTCCATTGGCCCGTCTCTTCATCACATTGCCATTCAACTTCAACGGATTCAAGACCGGTCACATTTCCATCGGCATCACTGATAAAGGCCTTGCTGAGTACGCAATAGGCTCGCGGGTCTTCGCCCTGCCTGAGTCTGGCCTCCTGGTGGCCGTAATCAACACGAAAAATATGCGGCCAGGCCGGCCAGGGATTATCTTCGGCGCGCTGCGCAGGTGGTTTGGGCATCAGCTCAAAATTCACCACCGACTTGCAGCCATGACGCAAGGCAGTACTGATGCAATCTGTGCCGGTATCACCACCACCAATCACGACTATATGTTTGTCCCTGGCGCTAATATAATTTCCATCTTCAAGCCTGGAATCCAGCAGGCTTTTTGTGTTGGCCGTTAAAAATTCCATGGCCATGTAAATTCCTTTGGAGTTCCTGCCATCAATGGGCAGGTCTCTGGGAATCGTTGCTCCCGTTGCCAGCAGCAAGGCATCATTTTCAGCCATTAACTGTTTTACATCGATATTATTGCCAACATCTGCATTGGCTATAAAAGTAATGCCTTCATCACGTAACAACTGTACGCGTCGATCAATAATTCCCTTGTCGAGTTTCATATTGGGGATACCATACATCAACAGGCCACCAAACCTGTCTGCCCTCTCATAGACCGTAACCATATGGCCCGCACTGTTCAGTTGTGCGGCAGCTGCCAGTCCGGCAGGCCCCGAACCTGCAATGGCCACCTTCTTGCCTGTTCGTTGTCCTGGTACGTGGGCACTGACCCAGCCTTCATCAAATGCACGGTCAATAATCGAGCACTCGATATTTTTTATTGTAACGGCCGGTTCTATCACACCCAGTACGCAGGCGCCTTCACATGGGGAGGGGCAGACACGGCCGGTAAATTCAGGAAAATTATTGGTCTTGTGTAGCCGGTCTATCGCATCCCGCCAGCGACCTTTGTAAACCAGGTCGTTCCATTCAGGTATCAGGTTATCGACCGGGCAGCCGGTATCAGACTGACAAAATGGAACACCACAATCCATGCAGCGGGCGCCCTGTATTCTCAGGTGTGCTTCATCGTGCGGGGTATAAATTTCACCGTAGTCGGCCAGCCGCTCCTCTACGTCACGATAGGGTTCTGTCTTGCGTTCATATTCCTTAAATCCTGTTGGCTTACCCATTGTCTTCTTTTTTAACCTTTACCTTGATAACTCACTCTCGAGACAGGCCTCCAGGGCCTGCACAAATGCCGGTATTAAACAGATTTTTTACCCCGTTTGTGTCTGTGCGACCCTGTCAGTATGTTATAAACTAGGCCGCTGTCGCCTTTTTCTTCTGCTCTTCAAGTACACGTTTGTAATCAACAGGCATAACCTTGATGAACTGCCCTAACGTGTAGTCCCAGTCATCCAGCAAACGCCGGGCAAGTTCCGACCCCGTATATTGAAGGTGCCTTTCGATCAGGTTCTTCAGCTCCTCAATATCCTCTTCGATACTCAGCGTCTCCAGATCAACCAGACCCATATTACACTTTTTCGCAAAATCCCCTTCATGATCCCAGACATAGGCTATGCCACCACTCATACCGGCTGCAAAATTACGCCCGACAGAACCCAGAATCACGGTACGCCCACCCGTCATGTATTCACAACCATGATCGCCAATACCTTCTACCACTGCCACTGCGCCACTGTTACGTACACAAAACCTTTCCGCTGCTATACCACGGAAAAAGGCCTCTCCACTGGTCGCGCCGTAAAGGCAAACATTGCCGACGATAATATTTTCTTCGGCAACAAAAGTACTGTTTGTTGGCGGGTAGACTACAACACGTCCACCACTCAGGCCCTTGCCAACATAGTCATTGGCATCACCCTCGACCTCGAGTGTGACACCCCTGGCAAGAAAGGCCCCCAATGACTGGCCAGCCGAACCATTCAGTTTTATATGCACGGTATCCTCCGGCAAAAGATTCTCACCGTGTGCCTTTGCTATTTCATGTGACAGTGTTGTTCCGACAACACGATTGGTATTGATAATCGGCAGTTTAATGTTGACCTTCTCGCCCTTCTGTATGGCCGGTTGGGCCAGCCTGATTAATTCATTATCCAGTGACGCTTCCAGACCATGATCCTGCTTGATGGTCTGGTGCACCTCGACATTCGGGTGTGGCTTCTCTGCCGGTGTCAACATCAGGTCGAGATTGATGCCGTCTTTCTTCCAGTGGTCAATACTGCTGTCAAGCTCGAGACAATCGACACGGCCAATCATTTCGTTGACGGTACGAAACCCCAGCTCGGACATGATCCGGCGCAGGTCTTCTGCAACCATAAACAGGTAGTTGACGACGTGCTCGGGTTTGCCTCTGAATTTCTTGCGTAATTCCTTGTCCTGGGTGGCGATTCCGACCGGACAGGTATTCAGGTGGCACTTACGCATCATGATGCAACCCAGTGTGATCAGTGGTGCGGTCGAGAACCCGTATTCCTCTGCGCCCAGCAATGCCGCGATGGCGACATCACGCCCGGTTTTTAACTGGCCGTCGGTCTGGATAACAACACGTGAGCGCAGGTCATTCATGACCAGGGTCTGGTGAGTTTCGGCCACGCCCAGTTCCCACGGCAGGCCGGCATGCTTGATGGACGTAATCGGTGATGCGCCCGTGCCGCCGTCGTGGCCGGCAATAACAATATGGTCTGCATGCGCCTTGGTCACCCCCGAGGCGATCGTGCCCACACCTGCCTCCGACACCAGCTTGACACTGATACGGGCAGAAGGGTTGGCATTCTTCAGATCATGGATAAGTTGCGCCAGATCCTCAATCGAGTATATATCATGATGCGGTGGCGGGCTGATCAGACCGACACCTTCCGTTGAATGGCGGATACGGGCAATATTGGCATCGACCTTGGCACCCGGCAGTTCGCCACCCTCGCCAGGCTTGGCGCCTTGTGAAACCTTGATCTGGATCTCATCGGCATTGGTCAGATACCAGATAGTGACACCGAAACGACCGGATGCGACCTGCTTGATTGCAGAACGCCTGGAATCGCCATTAACATCCGGGGAGAAACGATCGTTATCTTCCCCACCCTCGCCGGTGTTGGACTTGCCGCCCAGCCGGTTCATTGCAATGGCCATGGTTTCATGGGTTTCCTGTGATATGGAGCCAAGGCTCATCGCCCCCGTGGCAAAGCGTTTGACTATCTGCTGCACAGGCTCAACTTCGCTGACATCGATCGGGCCGCCATTTACATTCTTCCTGAATTGCATCAGGCCACGCAGGGTACAATTTTTTGTGTCCTGTTCATTGGCCATTCTGGCAAAACGCCGGTAGGCATTTTTATCCCCGGTACGGGCGGCCTGTTGCAGGTTGGCAATACTCTGCGGGTTCCACATGTGTTTATCACCATTGGCACGCCAGTACATATCGCCCTGATTAGGTAAAACAGGCAATCGTACCTGTTCACGGGACGGGTAACCCAACCCATGCCGCCGCAGCGCCTCGGTTGCCAGTACTTTGAAACCGACCCCCTGTATTCGACTGGGGGTGCCGTGGAAACAGCGATCAATCACTTCGTCCGCCAGGCCTACGGCCTCGAAAATCTGCGCACCCTTGTAAGACTGCAAGGTTGAAATACCCATCTTGGCCATCACCTTGAGCATGCCCTTGGCCACGCCCTTGCGGTATGCCGCTACTATCTTGTCATCGGTATCATAGGCTTCGCCTTCCAGCAAACCATTACGTTGTGATTTCCACAGTGACTCAAAGGCGAGATAAGGGTTGATTGCATCCGCACCAAAACCGGTAAGCAAACAATGATGATGGACTTCACGGGCCTCACCGGTTTCCAGCACCAGGCCGATACGGGTTCGCTGATGGTTACTGACCAGATGATGATGCACGGCACCGGTCGCCAGCAATGTACTGACCGGTACACGGTCGGGCCCGATGTTTCTGTCAGACAGAATCAGCAGGCTGTAACCGTCTGCGATGGCCCGGGTTGCTTCGTTACAAATTCGCTCAAGTACCCCTGGCAAACCATCCTCACCTTCTGCCTTTGCATAGGTGATATCGACTATTTGTGCCTTCCAGCCACGATAATCGAGATGCCTGATCGTGGCCAGTTCCTCATTGGTCAGGATAGGGTGGGGAATCTGTAAACGATGGGCATGCCTTTCAGATGAATCCAGCAAATTGGCCTCAGGCCCGATAAAGCAGGACAGTGACATGACCACCTCTTCGCGTATGGAATCAATCGCCGGATTGGTGACCTGTGCAAACAGTTGTTTGAAATAATCATAAAGCATACGTGACTTGTCAGACATGCATGCCAGTGCAGCATCGTTACCCATGGAGCCAACCGGGTCACGACCTTCCCTGACCAGTGGTAATAACATGAATTGCATGGTTTCGATTGTATACCCGAAGGCCTGTAATCGTTGCAGCAACGTCTCGGGTTCATAACCATGCGGCTCTTTGCCAGGTTCCAGCTGTGACAGCAGGATACGCTGGTTTGCCAGCCACTCGTGATAGGGTTGTTTGCATGAGAACTCGTGCTTCAGTTCTTCATCGGGGATCATGCGGCCCTTTTCAAAATCGATCAGAAACATCTTGCCGGGTTGCAGCCGGCCCCTGAATTTGATGTTCCCGGGTTCAACAGGCAACACGCCAACCTCCGACGCCATGATGACCTTGTCGTCATGGGTCAGATAATAACGGCTTGGGCGCAGGCCATTACGATCCAGTGTTGCACCGATATAGTGGCCATCGGTAAATACAATCGAGGCGGGACCATCCCAGGGCTCCATCAGTGCCGACTGGTATTCATAGAAGGCCCGTTTCTCTTCAGACATACTCTGGTCATTCTGCCAGGCCTCGGGCACCATCATCATGATGGACTCCTGCAAACTGCGCCCCCCCATCTGCAGAAATTCAAGTACATTGTCAAAACTGCCCGAATCTGAAACGTCCGGCTCGATGACGGGCAACAGTTTTTTAATGTCTTCACCAAACAATTCACTTTCGGCCACGCCCTCACGGGCGCGCATCCAGTTGGCATTGCCCAGCCGCGTGTTGATCTCGCCATTATGGCTCATAAATCGGTTCGGCTGTGCGCGATCCCAGGATGGAAAGGTATTGGTAGAAAAACGTGAATGCACCATCGCCAGGTGCGCAGTGAAATCATCTTCGGCCAGATCCGGGAAAAATGGAATGACCTGGTCCGGGTTCAGCATTCCTTTATATATAATAACCTTGGTCGACAACGAGCAAAAGTAAAACAGCTCACGTTGGGTAATGTCTGCATTATTTCTGACCAGATGCGTGCAATTTTTACGCAGGATATATAATTTACGCTCAAAATCATTTCCCAGAACCCCGTCAGCGGCACCGACAAACAACTGTTCCATATGGGGCATGGACTTGCGTGCGGTCGGGCCAATATCTGACTTGATAGGGTCCACCGGCAACTGGCGCCAGCCAATCAGCCGCTGACCTGATGCCTCGATCAATTTATCGACCAGTTTTTTACATCGCTGGCGCTCGCCTTCATCAACCGGCAGGAAAACGATTCCAGCGGCATACTGCCCTTTACCCGGTAACTCTGCACCCAGGTCCTGCCGGGCTACCCTGGCAAGAAAATCATAAGGGATACTGGTCATGATCCCGGCACCGTCGCCGGTATTGGTCTCACTGCCACAGGCACCACGATGGACCATGCGCCGCAGTACATGGTCGGCATCCAGCACGATCTGGTGGCTGGCCCTGCCCTTGATATTGGCCACAAACCCCACGCCACAATTCTCTTTTTCATGGGCAGGATCGTACAAACCCCTTTTCCGCGGTAAGCCGTATTGATTCAGGGCCTTGTTGTTTTTCTCACTCATGGCTTGCCTCTAGTGTACGGATGGTGGTTGTCCGCTAACCCGATTAATGACTCAGCCCGTCCTCATTTATTTACAAATGACGGCCGGATATTTTAGCGGAAGCTGGAGATAAAAAAAAGTATTTCAAAATATAGACTTATCAATACGTTAGCCAGAAAGCCATGGTGATACAACAATGAAGAACTCACCCTGAATTCATCAACGGGTCGCCATGATGTCGAGATAAGTTATTGATATAAAACATAATACTGCTCATCTGCATGCCGAGAGTAATTGCCCGGCCATGCCTTCGGCCTGCATACCATAACCCCCACCAAACAGATTGTAGTGATTGAGTATATGGTAAAGGTTATACAGGGTTTTACGGACAGCGTAGCCCGGATCAATCGGCCAGCAGTTCGCATAGGCCGCATAGAAATTATTATCAAACCCCCCGAACAGCTCGGTCATGGCCAGATCGGCCTCACGGTCACCATAATATGTGGCCGGATCATAAATAACCGGGTTGCCGTCGGCATCAAATCCCGCATTACCCCCCCATAAATCACCGTGTAACAGGGAGGGCAGCGGTTGATAGTCGGTATAAAAGCAGTCCAGACGGTCGATTAATTTCTCAACCAGCCCGACCGCATGGCTTCCTATACCCTTTCTCGCGGCCAGTTCGATCTGGTTTCCCAGACGATACCGTCGGAAAAACCCGACCCAGTCCTCCGTCCAGTTGTTTTGCTGGGCGGTTGATCCAATGGTGTTGTCTCGATGCCAGCCAAAATGCCCGGCCGTCTTGCGGTGCATCAGGGCAAGCTGCCTGCCCATCTGTTCGGTGCTACCCTTGTGGCCCATCTGGATGAATTCCATTACCAGAAAGGATCTTTGGCTCGCCACACCGGACAACAGCGGTTTCGGGACACGTATGGCGCCGACCTCAAACATCCCGGACAGGCCGTCAAATTCCGCTTCAAACATATCCAGTCTTGAGGGCTGGTTCAATTTAATAAAATAGTCACGGCCCTGGCCTGTCACCTGCCAGGCATCATTAATGCAGCCTCCGCCTGCCGGGTGCCTTGAATCAATATGGAACTGGCTCCCCATTGTGGCACTGATAGCCTGTTCAATTTCTGACCAGTCCACGGCAGAAACTCAGCCTGGCACCCAAAGCCACCTGGCCAGGTGTTCGTTGGCATTCAGGGAATTAAAAAAACACCTGGCTTTATTAATATTCAATTCCTGTCCGGGATTATTGTATTTCACTTTGAGATCGATATCTTTATCCGGTATCAGCGCATTCTTATCAGGATTGCGTTGATATCATTATGAAGGAGCCGGTTACGCGTGCTGTTCACGTCACGTGCCGATTTAAACGGGCCAATGCGGATACGATACCAGGTGTCGCCATTAACGATGACCTTCTCGATATTCGACTCAACACCAAGCAAGGCCAGGCGGGCCTTTAATGTCTCGGCCTCCTGACTTCTCCTGAATGAACCGGCCTGCAGGAGGTATTGATGATTTTTCTTGCCCTTACCCTGCGACCGTTTTTCTCTCATCGCCAGCTCCTGGTCCGGGATCACGACCTCGGACTCGGGAAGGACCGTATAAAATTCATAACGTAATCCTTTATCGGTCGTTTTCTTTTTTTTGGATACCGCGCTTTTTTTCTTTACCACCGGTTTTTTATTAACCATGCCCTTCCCGCCAGACCCGGGCTGCTGACCAAGATAAACCAGCAGGGCAACAAGCAGGCCAATCATCAGGCCGGTTAATAACCAGACCCAGCCCGGAACCGGTTTTCTGTCCGGCTTTCGCTTTGAATTTTTATAGTCGCGCGGCATGGCCTACATTGCCTCCGGTGCCGACACACCCAGCAATTTCAGGCCATTGGCAAGTACCTGTCTGGTTGCATCAATCAGGTTGAGGCGCGCATCCCGCAAATTGTCATCATCCACCAGAAATGCATGTGCATTGTAATAAGTGTGCAGCAGATTCGCCAGCTCACGCAGAAAATGCGCCAACTGATGTGGTTCATGATTCATTGCTGCCTTCTCAACGACTTCGGGATATTTAACCAGGGCCATCATCAGATCCGCTTCATGTGATTCTGCCAGCATGCCAAGGCTCGCCTGTCCACGTTCACTGTCCCGCTGTATTTTCTTTTCTTTCATTTGTCGAAAGACACTGCATATGCGCGCGTGTGCATATTGAATATAATAGACCGGATTTTCACTGGAGCGTGATTTGGCCAGATCAAGGTCAAAGTCCATGTGCTGTTCACATTTGCGCATCACATAAAAAAACCGTGCGGCATCATTCCCCACTTCATTTCTTAATTCACGCAGGGTTACAAACTCGCCGGAACGCGTCGACATCTGTGCCTTTTTACCATCACGATAGAGAATAGCAAACTGCACCAGCAGCACATCCAGCTTGCTGTCATCATCACCCAACGCCTTTAGTGCCGCCTTGACCCTGGGCACATAGCCGTGATGGTCTGCACCCCAGATGTCAATAACACGATCAAATCCCCGCTCCAGCTTGTCTGCATGATAGGCAATATCTGAAGCAAAATAGGTTGTCTGGCCATTTTCACGTACAATGACCCTGTCTTTTTCATCACCGAATTCGGTAGAACTGAACCACAGCGCGCCATTTTTTTCATATACATGACCGGATAATTTCAGTCGCTCAATCACTTTATCCACGGCACCGGCACTTGTCAGCGAACGTTCGGAATACCAGTCCTGATAGACTACACCAAATTCTTCCAGGTCACGCCGGATCTCGCCCAGTATCGTATTCAGGCCCAGCTCAAATACCTGTCTGTATTGGCTCTCACCCAGCAGCTCGTTTGCCCTCGCAATCAGGGCGTCAATATATGTTTCCTTGTCGCCGCCATCCGGTTCATCATCAGGCAGCCCCGCAAAGACGCTCTCCTGGGAATGCCTCAGTTCATCCCCGTTTTCACGGTGCAATGTTGCCGCAATATCCCAGACATAATCACCCTTGTAACCATTAACCGGAAAAACAATCTCCTCGCCGCACAGTTCGAGGTAACGTAACCACACGCTGGCGGCAAGAATATCCATCTGTCGGCCGGCGTCATTAACGTAATATTCGCGGTGCACATCAAAGCCCACTGCCTCGAGCAAATCGGCAACACTGGCACCGTAGGCTGCACCGCGACCGTGGCCAACATGCAAGGGTCCTGTCGGGTTGGCAGAAACAAATTCAACCTGTACCGACTTGCCTTTACCTTTCTGACTGAGTCCATATGCCTCTTTCCTCGAAAAAATTTTGCCGATCACCTGTTGACAGGATCCCGACGTGAGAAAGAAATTAATAAACCCGGCCCCCGCAATCTCTACCTTGCTTACGGCATCGAGGGCAGGCAGGTTTGCAACAATTTTCTGTGCCAGCTCACGTGGGTTACACCTTGCCGGTTTTGCCAGCATCATGGCGATGTTGCAGGCAAAATCACCGTGTTGCTTGTCACGTGTTCTTTCTATCTTGATATCGGCAGGCAGCTCGGCCGGCAGGATGCCATCCTGCCGGAGTTTTTGCAGTGATGCCTGTACGAGTTGTGAAATTTCATTTTTCATAAAATACGGAATTAATCCAGGGTACGAGGTACGAGGTACGAGGTACGAGGTACGAGGTACGAGGTACGAGGTACGAAATTATAACCGCCGTGAAATTAGAAGCAACCTGTCTGGCACAACCATGACTGACCAACTGAACCCTGATTTATCATCTTGATAGAGCACTAGTACATCTCCTGCGGATCGATATCCAGTGACCAGCGTACCTGGCGTGAAGACTTCAGGCCGGTTATCTGGTCAAGCCATTTCACCAGAAAATCGTGTAGCTCCGAACGGTTGCCTGATTGTACCAGTAACTGTGCACGAAAACGCCCCGCCCGTTTCTCCATCGGTGACGGCACAGGGCCCAGTAACATCAACCTCGATTGGCCCATTGTTTGCCTCGCCATCTGTTCGGCCTCTTGCAGGAAGGCCAGTGGTTTGTTTCTTGTTACGGCCTCTGCCCTGAGCAAGGCCAGGTGCGAATAGGGTGGCCAACCGGTGGATTTGCGTTCATCCAGCAGGGTATCAATGGTCAGGCGGTAGTCCTGGCGGGTGGCCAGTTGCAACAAGGGGTGGTCCGGGTGATGTGTCTGGATCAGCACCTCACCCGGGCGATCGGCACGGCCGGCGCGGCCGGCCACTTGCAATATAAGTTGTGCCATCCGCTCTGCACCCCGGAAGTCGGTACTGAAAAGACCCTGGTCACTGTCCAGTATCGCCACCAGGGTCACATTGGGAAAATGGTGTCCCTTGGCGAGCAGTTGTGTGCCCAGTAAAATCTGGTCCTTGCCGGACTCCGCATCTTTTAATTTCCTTTCCATTTCACCCTTGCGGCGTGTCGTGTCCCGGTCTATTCGTGCGACCCGACTATCGGGGAAGGTTCTGTTTAATACCTCTTCTGTCCTTTCGGTACCCTGGCCTATCGGGCGCAGGTCAGCGCTCCCGCAGTCCGGACAATACTTGTCCAGACGATGTTCAGCACCGCAATGATGGCAGCGAAGCTGCCTGCTGGCCATGTGCAGGGTCATGTGTGAATCACATCGTTTACAGTGACTGACATAACCGCAATCATGACAAAGCAACGTGGGTGCATAACCTCGCCGGTTCAGGAACAGCAGAACCTGACCCTGTTGATCGATATGTTCCCTGATCTTGCCCAGTAATGCGGTCGACAGCCCCTCTTCAAGGGCTTGGTGGCGCAGGTCGATCAGTCGCATCTGTGGATGGGACGCAGACCCTGCGCGTTCCGGTAATTCGAGCAGCCGATAACGCCCCTCAATGGCATTCAGCATACTTTCGAGCGATGGCGTGGCCGAGCCCAGTATAACGGGCACACCCTCACGCCGAGCACGGACGATGGCCAGATCACGCCCCGAATAGCGAAAACCGTCCTGTTGTTTGAATGACAAATCATGTTCTTCATCGACTATAACCAGCCCCGGTTTGTCCAGTGCCGCAAATACCGCCGAGCGGGTACCGATAATAATCCTGGCCTGGCCGGTCTTTGCCCGCAGCCAGCTTTGTGCCCTTTCTGTCTCATTCAGTCCCGAATGAAAAACAGTCATATCGACCGCAAAACGGTCACTGAAGCGTTGCAGGAGCTGGGGGGTCAGGCCAATTTCGGGCACCAGTATCAGCACCTGCCGGCCCTGGCCGAGAACCCTTGTCATGGTCTGCAGGTATACCTCGGTCTTGCCGCTGCCGGTAATGCCATGGATTAGAAAAACGGCAAAGCTGTCCAGATGCTCAAGAATGATGGATACCGCATTTTGCTGGGCATCATTAAGCCTGTGCGGATTTTCCCGCTGCAAGTCCTTGTCGGGTAATGATGCCGTCCCTTCACGACCCTCGACCCAGCCTTTTTCAGCGAACTTGCGCAGCACAGGTCTCCAGTCATTCATCTGCCGGCCAATCTGCTGCCCGGTCAGCCCGTCAGGGGCCTGCCCCAGCAATCTCAACAGGCCGGCCAGACGGACCGCCCTTTTCGGCAGGCCTCCAGCCTGCCGTCCTGCTTCAGTCAGTGACCAGACCCTTGTGCAAATCGGCAAAACCGGCTTATCCTGGCGAAAACGGCTTGGTAATGCAGCAGCGTAAACCTCTCCAAGCGGGTATTGATAGTACTGACTGGCCCAGTGGCAAAGCCAAATCAAATTCTTATTTATCAAGGGATTATCATCTATAATTCGGATGATCCGCTTTAGTTTTGAGCTGTCGATGCTGGTAGCCGGGTCAATTTCATCAACGATACCCACCAGCTTGTTACGACCAAAGGGCACCAGCACCCGGGTACCCGGCAACACGGCCTGGCTGACAGCCGTTTCTGGCAACAGGTAGTCAAAACTGTGTCTCAGCGGCACGGGCACAGCGACGCGGATGATAATTCCGGGTGAATGGTCAGACATCCATGTACTTTATCATTTAGCTGGAAACCTGGCCCGCATATCTCGCCATTGTTGGTAGCGAGACGGTTCGGGGTGGTGAGAAATATGGGCTGGCCCTTGAAGACTGGCAGCCGATTACTTTGCATGAACCCGCTTAACAGTTTCATGCAGGTATGCTATATATTAGATGTTATGTGCAATTTAGAGTAAGGCGTTGATTCATAGTAAACAATTTTATACTTAAGTGATTGTTTTTGCTATATATGCCCACCTGAAATGACTAATTATTGATACTTACCTGAAGTCGTATCATTTTTTTTCCTGTACCGCCGACATATTATTCAAGGTACGTATTTTAACGGTCGCAAACAGATAAAATGATAATCGATACAATCCAAGCCAATATCCTGATCGTTGATGACCAGGAAATGAACGTCAAGTTACTGGATAAAATCCTCAGGCAGTCCGGATTTACAAACATCACCTGCACATCCGATTCGCGCCAGGTCGAACAGCTTTATCTGGAAAATGATTTTGATCTGGTTCTGCTGGACATCCGCATGCCTCATCTCGACGGCTTTGAAATTATTGAAAAACTCGATTCCATTGAGAAAGATTCCTATGTCCCTATTCTGGTCCTGACGGCACAAAATGATCAGCAAACCAAATTAAATGCACTGAAACTGGGGGCAAAGGACTTCCTGACCAAACCCTTTGACCAGACCGAGGTTATGCTTCGTATTAATAACCTGCTTGAGGTTCGCCTGTTACACAAACAGCAGAAAAGTCTGAACATGGCGCTTGACCTGCGTGTACAGGAAAGAACACAAGAGCTGAATGATACACGGCTTGAAGTCATACGCCGACTGGGACGTGCCGCAGAATTTCGCGATAACGAAACAGGGTTCCACATCATTCGTATGAGTCAGTATGCCCAGCTCATCACATTGTCGGTGGGGCTGGGAGCTGAAGAGGCCGAACTGATACTCAATGCCAGTCCGATGCATGACATCGGCAAGATCGGCATCCCGGACAATATCCTGCTAAAACCGGGAAAGCTGGACAGCAACGAATGGGAAATCATGAAGACCCATTCCGCCATCGGCGCAGAGATCCTCTCGGGTCACGACTCGGAGCTGATGATCATGGCACGCGAAATAGCCCTGTATCATCATGAGAAATATGATGGCTCCGGTTACCCGGCCGGTCTGGCGGGTGCAGACATACCCATTGCAGCCAGGATCGTTGCACTCAGCGACGTATTCGATGCATTAACATCGGAAAGACCCTATAAAAAGGCCTGGCCGGTTGAGGAGGCCGTCGCCGAGATCAAACAAAGTTCTGGCCAGCATTTTGACCCGGAACTGGTTCATGCATTTGAAAAAACCCTGCCGGATATCCTCGATGTCCGCGTCCAGTACCTGGAAGAAAGCCAGGACTACCACAAGAATACCTATAAACATTACATTCACAACTGACCCGCATATCCCCGAATTACTTATATCTTTTAATCACAGCCATGGGCCGCTCCTGCTCTAAGGTGCCTCTGATTAATTCTGGACGAAGCAGATTGTGCTCGGAAAATACAGATTCAAGGCGTCGAATCGCACGTAATAGCAAGCTATTGCGAAGATTCACAACACAGAATCTGGATTTCCCGAGTGCAAGATGCGAGTTCATGAATTGATCAGAGGTTCCCTAATTTTAATAAATAACAACATGTTCACTGTCCCGTTAACCCATGACGAATGTAGCTGAGATGTAAGTGGCAAGTGCATTTCGGGCTAACCCGCAATCCGGACATGAAACCGGCAAGCCTGATCAAGACCGTCTGCCGCACGGACGCGGCAGCCGAGCCGCCATGGATGGCATATTTTGCGTGTCTTGATCAGGCTTGCCGGTTTCATGTCCTCACATTGTTATGTGCTTCATAAAGTTAACGGGACAGTGCAACATGTTATAAATTATTCCATAATAATTTCCGTGACTGTCAACCGATTTCCCGTCGGGACGTTTTAAGGGGTGAGATCACAAACTTATTCTGGAGAATCCGACATGAACAAGAAAATTTTAACTGTATGCAGTCTGCTTATACTTGCCAGCCCGGGGTCGGTGTTTGCCGAAACAGACGGGCCTGGTCAACGGGTCGAGAATCGTTTTGATGCCCGGGGTGACCGCATTGAGGAAAGGCTGGATAACCGTGGCGACCGCATTGAAGGGCGTCTCGACAGGCGCGGCGATCGCATTGAGGGGCGTTTTGACAACCGCGCAGACCGGGCCAGAGACAACGGCAGGGATCAACGGGCCGGCCGGCTGGAAAGACGTGGGGACAGGGTCAATGCCCGTCTGGATAACAGGGGCGAACGCATGAATGCCCGGCTGGACAGAAGGGGTGACCGTATCAACAGGCGCATGACAAAACGTGGTGAACGTGGCCATCAGCGGATTGACCGCAGGCGTTCTAACTAAAAACAATGGTGCAGCAGGTTTGTATTGGCAGACCACTGGCATACTCAAGTGCAATGAAGCATGATTATGCTGTTTATAAACCGGCCATCAAGGAAAGCACTCTGGACAAGACTCGGGCACTGGATCAGTTTCTGGCAAATGTTGAGCGCAAGGCATTCAGGATTGCGGAGATTGCTGTCGGCAATCGTGAGGAAGCACTCGACATAGTCCAGGACAGCATGTTTGCCCTGGTTCGGAAATACGCCAATAATAAACCGGAGGAATGGACGCCTCTGTTTTACCGGATCCTGCAAAGCCGTATTCGCGACTGGTATCGTAAAAACAAGGTTCGATCAACATGGATGACATGGCTCGGGTTTGGCAGAAAAAATACCAATGAAGATGGGCCGGAAAACCCGGTTGATGTCCTGCCTGACACACGTGGTCGTGATCCCTTGCAGGCTGTTTCAAATAAAAATTCCATGGATGAACTGGAGCAGGCCATGCAGCGACTGCCATTAAGGCAGCAGCAGGCCTTTTTGTTACGCGCATGGCAGGGTATGAGTGTTGCTGAAACAGCATGTTCCATGAGATGCTCGGAAGGAAGTGTCAAAACACACTACTCACGTGCAGTACATAAGCTGCGCATCGAACTGGAGGATCATTCGCCATGAATGAGCGGGAGTTTATCGGCAAGGCAAAATCCACTCTGGACCGGCAGGCCAACAATCTGGATGCGGCTACCCTGTCCAGGCTGAATCAGGCCCGGCAGGCCGCACTGCAACAAATAAAAAGGCCTGCAAAAAACAGACAGGCCTGGGTTACGGCGGGTGGCCTGGCAGCTGCTGTTTTACTAACCACTATCTTTTTATTCAGGGCAGAAGAAATTGCCGTTTCGACAAACATCGATGAAATGGAAATTATTGCCTCAAATGATGGCCTGGATTTATACGAACAACTGGACTTCTACATATGGATGGCCGAGGAGGATCCCGGTGCGGGCTGACGCTGTGCTGTTGATATTGGCTCTGTTACTGGCAGGCAATCAACTACAGGCTGAACAGAAAACCGAGACACCCAGCGGCGAGATGCTTGATTTCCTCGGTGAATGGGAGCGCATAGATGGCGAATGGATGGACCCGGCCCAGGTTGAGGATATCAGCATGCTTGAACGTGACAAGTTAAACGGTGAAACGAATGAGAAATAAATTCAAGACATCAATACTCGGGTTATGCCTGTTGTGCATGCCACTACTTGCCCATGCCGATGGCGTCAACTGGCAAGACCTGGGGGAACAGGAACAAAAGGTACTCAATCGCTTTGCTGACCGGTGGGATGAGATTCCGGCTGAACGCCAGTCCAGACTCGAACGTGGTGCGCAACGCTGGATTGACATGACGCCTGGTGAACGCGCCAGTGCCAAAAAGAAACTCAAACGCTGGAGAAATATGAGTGAAGAGCAAAAAACCCGGGTTCGAAAACATTACAGGCAGTTCCGGAATCTACCACCCGGGGAACGCAGACGTCTAAGAAAAATGCGCCAGCGTTTTACAGAAATGCCCGCCGAAAGACGGGCGGCCATCATCAGACAATGGAAAAGTCTTTCAAGGGATGAGCGGACGGCTGTTCGCAATGAACTAAGAGGAATGTCTGCAAGCGAAAGGAGGCAGTTCCGGAATAAATGGCGCAGACTGTCACCTGCCGAACGCAGGGAAAGACGGCGGGGGTTTTTACATAAACGATCACGATAATCTGATCCTGATCATAATTTTACGGAACCAATCATGTATAAGACTCTTTCTTCCGGGCTATATGTCCATTTGTTACTACGCCTTTTTATTGCCGGTGCCATTGTTTTTTCAGGGTCCCGTATTTTAGCTGATGACGGGGCCATCCATGGCTCAATGGAAATTCAATACTCACAGGACTCAAGCGAAACAAGAGATAAATTCATATACCTGGACGCAGGAATCACATCGAAAACATCCTTGCGGGTCAATGCAGGTAACTCAAGCTCGCCTGCAATAGCCGGTGGAATAGACCTGGATTACTGGGGCATTGGCGTGGCGCATCGCTGGAACAACACATTTGACTCCGGCCTGGTATTCAGTTCATACGGTCAGGGTAAACAGATCAAGATTGACAGCATTGAGGCGAGATTACAGTGGTCTTCCAGCAACTGGGCATTCAGCATCAAGCCACAACTCAAACAGATTGAGCTTTTTATAACCGGGCCCAACAGAACAGTTAAGGCGAATGGCACAGGTGCCGGCCTGACATTGGCATACTATGGAATCAAAAACTGGGAGTACAGCCTGTCTTATACTGCATACCACTACACAAGAGACCTCAGCAGGCTGGCCACGCTTCCACGTCTGATTGCAAAACTGTCGGCAAAGGCACTGACCGGGGCATCCGCGCTCAGGGACAGCAGCGCATCGGTTGATATAACCTGCCAGTTTCCACTGACCGATATTTACCTGTCATACGGTCAAAGTAAATCAGCCATTGATAAAACAACTTCAAGCATAACCTCCACAGGAATAACGCTCTACCAGTTAGACCCGTTTAAAATCGGATTTGAAGCAGGTAGTGTCAGTTCGGTTGTAGATACTGCCAGTTACTATGGTGGATTCACGCTGGGTTATTTATGGTAGTAAACATGTAGAAGTACCTGCTAATTTATATATGGTGATTCCAGGACCGGCGATAGAATTTCCTGTCATTCCGGGATTGAAAATTGCCAAAACGCTGGCAATCATTAACAAAATAATACCCGCATAAAGCCTGCCGGGCATCCTGTCCGCCAGGGTTAACGGCTAACCCCCGGCCTTACCTCTTTTCCAGATGAAAGTTTTGCGCTGTTCTTCACGAAATAATTACTTTTTAACACTGTTGTCTCGTTAACCCATGGCGAATGTAGTTGAAATGTAAGCGACAAGTGTGTTTCGGGCTAGCCCGCAATCCGGACATGAAACCGGCAAGCCTGATCAAGACACGCAAAACATGCCATCCATAGCGGCTCGGCTGCCGCGTCCGTGCGGCAGACGGTCTTGATCAGGCTTGCCGATTCCATGTCCTCACATTGTTATGTGTTTCATAAAGTTAACGGGGCATTAGCAATGACTTTTTAATAATATTCACGCGACCGGCAAATAGAATTTAAACACGGCTCCCTGACCAGGCTTACTGTCGGCCTTGATATAACTGCCGTGCAACTCCAGGATCTTTTTGGTGATCGCCAGGCCAAGTCCTGCGCCCCCGCTTTGTGAATCGCGACTTTTTTCCGGACGATAGAAACGCTCAAAGATCATCGGCAATTCTTTTTCAGCTATACCACAACCGTTATCACGCACCTGAACAAGTAACCTGTTGCCTGAGTATGAAAGCGCGATCACTATTTTTCCATTACCCGGTGTATAACGAATTGCATTTTCAATTAAATTATCAAGCACACGCTCTATTAATGCGATATCGGCCTTGACGAATGGCAGATCGTTTTCAAAATTGGCCACCACACTGATATCTCGTTCGCTGGCAGGCAGCCAGTATTTCTGGATCACATCATGCACCAGTTCCTGCAATGAAAATGGTTCCAGCCTGATGATTTGTTCATTGGCATCAAGTTGTGCCAGCTCAAACAGCTCGGACACCAGTCGACTCAAACTCTGGCTGTGCTTTAATGCGGTGTTGAGATATCGCTCCTTTTCAGTATCGTCCAGTTCGCTGCTCTTTCTCAGCAAGGTTTCAAGATAACCCTGTAGTGTAGTCAGCGGTGTGCGCAAGTCATGTGACACATTGGCGACAATTTCACGCCGGTGAATATCGGACTGCTTCAGTTTGCTCAATTGCTGCATCATACGTTCTGTCATTTCATTGAACGATTGTGCGAGTCTGTCCAGCTCATCGCCATGTTCCGGTATGGCCATACTGTTCTCCGGTAATACGGAAAAATCGGCCTGCCTGAACTCCTGCATATTATTTGCCAGGGTTTTCAGCCTGCGTGTCATAACAGAAAAAACCAGCATCGCGACAAACATCGCTACAACCACCGCCACAACAATAACCCGGAAACTCATCTTGAATACATAGCTGTCCATTAAATGGGAAAAGACGTTCTTGTAACGCTCACCCTCAAGTATGACATACAGGTAACCCACCAGCTTACCCTTGTCAATCAGCGGGGCGGCGGAAAATATCTTGCTGTTCTGTTTACTGCGCGGGTCTTCACCTTCAACTGGCAATGTCTTTTTCCTGTCGATAAAAGACAGCACGGGTTTCAGGTCAATACGGTCTCGCACCACCTTTTCAGCAGGTGCATTGAATGCCAGGATTTTCCCGGTTGCATCCAGTGCATAGATCTCAATTGCCGGATTGACTTCCATCAGGTTATGAAAAAGATGATCGAGTTTATCCTTGTTGAGTATACCGTTTTTAATAATGGCGTAACTTTTTACTATGTGTGCGGCCAGGTTCCGGTGCAGTTTCTGTTGCGATTCCTGCTGGTACATGTATGTGCTGTAAAAATGCATGGTGATCAGCAAGGCACCCAGACCGCTGAACAGGATGAAAATGGTTAAGGCGAATTTTGAATATAAGGTCACTGTTGTCCCGTTAATCCATTATGAATATAGTTGAGATGTAAGCGGCAAGTGTATTTTGGGCTAACCCGCATTCCGGACATAAAACCGGCAGGCCTGATCAAGACACGCAAAACATGCCATCCATGGCGGCCCGGCTGCCGCGTCCGTGCGGCAGACGGTCTTGATCAGGCCTATCGGTTCCATGTCTTCACATTTACATGCGCTTCATAAAGTTAACGGTACACAGTGATATAAGGTGTGAAACATATCTGGTTCATCAAGCGGTCAGTCTGTCTGCTCATGGAATTTATAACCGACACCCCAAACGGTCAATATGTATTCGGGGTTAGCCGGGTCGGACTCGATCTTTGCGCGCAACCGGTTGATGTGTGAATTGACCGTGTGCTCATAACCATCATGGCCATATCCCCATACCTGGTCAAGTAATTGAGGGCGGCTGTATACGCGACCGGGGTGGCTGGCAAAATGCAATAACAGGTCAAACTCGCGTGCCGTCAAGTCGATCTGTTTATCATCTATTTCCACCTTGCGTTTTTCGACGTCGATAACCATGGCCCCGGCATCTATACGCCTGAACGCTGGTTGATCCTGTGCTGATGGAGATGAAATATCAATTCTCCTGAAGATGGCCTTCACCCGGGCCAGCAGCTCACGCATGCTGAATGGCTTGGTAATATAATCGTCTGCGCCGATCTCCAGCCCCAGCACCCGGTCGAGCTCCGATGTTCGCGCGGTCAGCATCAATATCGGGATATAGTCGTTTTCCTTTCGTATCCTGCGACAGACATCGATGCCATCAAGCCGCGGCAACATCAGGTCAAGGATAACCAGATCATATTCGTGATTCAGGGCCATGCCCAGCCCGTCACTGCCATTACCGGCAATATCGACATGGCAGGAGATATCGCCCAGATTTACCTTTAACAGGTGGGCAATATCGGGATTATCCTCAATAACCAGTACCTTGCGAACCATACAAAAAACCGTTTTAGCCTGTAAAACACATAAAATTACCCCGTCATGCATCATAACTGCAATTTATTCACAAAATCATCACTTGGTTGGTAAAAAAAGGGGTGCCGGAACGCTCAGGCCGGCTTCATGCCTATATATTGGGCCTCATCCCGGCATCCCTGCTGAATATCGCCGGCCGTTCCTTCTTCCCTGTAATAGAGCACCTTCAGCCCGTGAAATAATTGCAGCAGTTCCTGCCCGGCCAGCCTGAATTCGTCCTGCGCCGGGCCACGGGCCGTGACACGCTGCCGGGTAAAGGTCTGGTAGAACATCAGGCCCCCCGGCCTTAATGCCGCGATCAATGACGGAATGATGTTTCGCTCAAGAAAATAGCTGATTACGATGACATCAAACCGGTTCTGTTCGGGCGGGCTGGTCTCGACATCCCTGACGTGCGCATGGATATCGATAGCCGCCTGATCAACGCGGGTTTGTAATCCCTCGATAGCAACATCGGAAATGTCCCAGGCTTCAACATGCAGGCCATGTTCTGCGAGCGATATGGCATTACCACCCCTGCCGCAAGCCAGGTCGAGGGCATGGCCTGTTTCAGGGAGCAGATGCAGATTTTCACCAAGGACCCGTGAAGCAAGCGGGGCCGTGTCCACACTGTTCTGGCTATAACGCCGGTTCCATTTTTCCCGGGTTGTCATCGGTCTAGCCCGCATTTCTCACCAGGATCGCGGAAGCCGGCGCAGGATTCGTATTCGCAGGCGCCGCTCTGGAGCGCAAAGCATAGCCGTAGCTATGATTTGCGTGAAGAGCAAGCATAACGGGTACGAAGACAAGCCTGAGCCGCGACAGGCGTTCTATAAAAACACTTTGTATTTTTGGCATTGTTATTTACTTTATCATTACCATGGGCTTACAAC
>DRJK01000047.1 GCA_011052215.1 Gammaproteobacteria bacterium | reverse complement strand
CAGGCGCGTAGCTCAGCTGGTTAGAGCACCACCTTGACATGGTGGGGGTCGGTGGTTCGAGTCCACTCGCGCCTACCAATTATCCGGGGAGGGGTCTTACGTAAGGGCCCCTCCTTATTAAATAGAACAGTCTCGCGTATTGATTGTTCATAAAATTGACAAGCGGTCTTTCGTACAGGTCGCCACTGAAAACAAGAGAGACAGTTTATGCCCGTCATTACACTGCCCGATGGCAGCCAGCGTACGTTTGCAAACCCGGTTACGATAGAAGAAATCGCCGCCGATATTGGTCCCGGTCTGGCCAGGGCCGCCCTGGCCGGTAAGGTTGACGGCCAGATACTGGATACCTCCCATGTAATCGAAAACGATACCAGTCTGTCGATCATCACCGATCGTGATGAAGAGGGCCTTGAGATCATACGCCATTCCACTGCCCATTTACTGGCACAGGCCGTCAAGACACTTTTTCCAAAGGCGCAGGTCACCATTGGACCCGTGATTGAAAATGGTTTCTATTATGATTTTTCCTACGAGGAGTCATTTACGCCGGATGATCTGGTCGCCATTGAGAAAAAGATGATGGAACTGGCCAAACAGGATCTCAAGGTGGAACGCAGTGTCATGCCACGTGAGGAGGCCATCGATTTCTTCCTCAACATGGGCGAGAAATACAAGTCCGAGATTATCGGGGATATACCCCACGGGCAGATCATTTCATTATATAAACAGGGCGATTTTATTGATTTATGCCGGGGTCCCCATGTACCCGGCACAGGCAGGATAAAGGCCTTCAAGCTGATGAAAATAGCGGGTGCCTACTGGCGAGGAAACTCCGATAATGAAATGCTGCAACGTATATACGGTACGGCATGGGCAAATAAAAAAGATCTAAAGGCCTATCTGAAACGACTGGAAGAGGCAGAGAAACGTGATCATCGTCGCATAGGCAAGATCATGAACCTGTTCCATACGCAGGAAGAGGCGCCGGGTATGATCTTCTGGCATCAGCGAGGCTGGGAGATTTACCTTGCGGTGCAGAACTATATCCGTAACAAGCTCAAGGATCACGGATACCAGGAAATCCATACCCCGCAAATCGTCGACCGGACCTTGTGGGAAAAATCCGGTCACTGGGAAAAATTCAGTGACATGATGTTTACCACTCACTCGGAAAACCGCGATTATGCAGTCAAGCCGATGAATTGCCCTTGCCATATTCAAGTCTTTAATCAGGGGCTGAAAAGTTATCGGGATTTACCACTCCGGCTGGCCGAATTCGGTTCCTGCCACCGAAACGAACCCTCCGGTACCCTGCACGGGTTAATGCGGGTACGTAATTTCGTTCAGGATGATGCCCACATCTTCTGTACAGAAGACCAGATTCAGGGCGAGGTGGACAGTTTTATTGACCTGGTATTCGAGGTCTACCGTGATTTTGGTTTTGAGGATATCGCCGTTGCTTTATCAACCCGGCCAGAGCAGCGGGTCGGTAGTGATGAACTCTGGACCAAGGCCGAACATGCCCTGGAGGTGGCCCTGAACACCAAGGGGCTGGACTGGAAGCTGCAACCGGGAGAGGGGGCATTTTATGGTCCCAAAATAGACTTTGTCTTGCGGGACTGTCTGGGTCGTGAGTGGCAATGTGGAACCATGCAGGTGGATTTCTCCATGCCCGGGCGGCTGGATGCCCAATACGTGGCGGAAGGGGGCGATCGCAAGACCCCGGTGATGCTGCACAGGGCCATTCTGGGTTCTATCGAGCGGTTTATCGGGGTTCTGATCGAGCATTATGAGGGTAATTTACCCCTCTGGCTGGCCCCGGTTCAGGCCGTCATCATGAATATTACCGACAAACAACGTGATGCAGTCGAAAATACCCGGGAATTCCTGAAAAATAAAGGAATTAGGGCCATTTCGGACTTGAGAAATGAGAAGATAGGCTTTAAAATCCGCGAACACACAATTGAACGTATCCCCTATCTGTTGGTTGTTGGTGACAGGGAGGCGGATTCGAATTCTGTAGCCGTGCGCATGCGGAGTGGTGAGGACCTGGGAGTGATGTCCCTGGATGAGGTTTGTGATTTCCTTTCCGCCGAGATTACGAGCCGCGGCTTGACTTTTTTGGAGGACTAGCGAAATCGCAGCAAAAAATAAAGTTCGTACTAACGAAATGATTACTTATCCTGAAATCCGTTTAATCGGCTCTGAAGGAGAACAGATTGGAGTAGTACCAACTACGGAAGCACAACAGATTGCCAAAGATGCGCAACTGGACCTGGTGGAAGTATCACCTAACGCAGAACCACCGGTATGCCGCATTATGGATTATGGCAAGTATCGATTTGAGCAAAAGAAAAGTTCTCAATCTGCGCGCAAGAAACAGCGCCAGACACATATTAAGGAAATGAAGTTTCGTCCCGGGACGGACATTGGAGACTATAAGGTAAAGCTACGCAACCTTATACGTTTCCTCAATGATGGTGACAAGGCCAAGGTTACCGTAAGGTACCGCGGCCGTGAAATGGCCCATCAGGAACTCGGCATGCAACTGCTGGACAGGATCGAGGCTGATCTCATCGAATACGGTGTAGTTGAGCAACGACCCAAAATGGAAGGTCGACAACTGGTAATGGTCTTTGGTCCGAGAGTGACCGCAAAAAAAGGCTTTACCCGGAAAGCGACACCGACACCAGCGGCCGAGCCTGATATTAAACAATGAATGCGGAGTTAGTGAAATGCCCAAGATGAAGACAAACCGGGGTGCAGCGAAGCGGTTTTCAAAAACCGCTTCAGGTGGTTTCAAACGAAACCAGTCGCACCGACGACATATATTAACCAAAAAAAGTACCAAGCGTAAGCGTCAGTTACGAAGCCCCATGGAAGTCCATGAGTCAGATGTAGCGATGGTTCGCCGTATGTTACCTTATAGTTAAGCGGGAGTACTGATATGCCAAGAGTAAAACGCGGCGTTACAGCTCACGCCAAACATAAAAAAATATTAAAGAAGGCCAAGGGCTACTACGGTGCCCGACGCAAGGTCTTTCGTGTTGCAAAACAGGCGGTCATCAAGGCGGGCCAGTATGCCTACCGTGACCGGCGTCAACGCAAGCGTCAATTCCGCGGACTGTGGATTGCGCGTATTAACGCGGCAGCACGTGAAAATGGTCTTTCTTACAGCCGACTTATCAATGGACTGAAAAAGGCCTGCGTCGAGATAGACCGAAAGGTGCTGGCCGACATCGCTGTTTTTGACAAGCCAGCTTTTGCTGCCATTGCAGAAAAAGCCAAGACCTGTCTGTAAAAATCACCAGCCAATCAGAACATTGTGCAGGTAATGTAAAAAGGGGATAGGCAGGAGCCTTTCCCCTTTTT
>DRJK01000046.1 GCA_011052215.1 Gammaproteobacteria bacterium | reverse complement strand
TCTACTGCGACGGCCCAATGGCACGCCCTGCTTGACTTTCACCTGGTCGGGCTGCTCGACATAGTGTTGACTATGCCTGCGCGGCCCTCGGTCGCAAAAGTCAATCATGCCGCACCCTTGAACCGTCTCGCTACGGTCGGTGGTGAGAAATGCGGGCCAGGAGTCTGCCTGGAGAATAGACAGCCCACCCATCATTGACCGGTCCGTATTAAGCTAATCCCGGTGTCCTGTCGGGATTAGCTCACATTTTTTTCCACTTTTACTGTATAATGCCGATCAATTTGATTGGATCCGGGAGTAGTCCATATGGCTTTGGTTGCCAACAGACGTTCTGTAATGACCTTGTTTTCCTCACCTGTCGACCCTTTTTGCCACCGGGCAAGAATCGTTCTGGCCGAAAAAGGGATTACCTTTGAAACGAACAGCATTGAAGAGGGTAATTTGCCTGAAGATTTGCTGCATATTAACCCATATCATTCGGTGCCAACCCTGGTGGATCGTGAACTGATCCTCTACAATTCCCAGGTTATTATTGAATATCTGGATGAGCGCTTTCCCCATCCCCCACTGATGCCGGTGGACCCGGTGTCCAGGGCCAAGACCCGTCTTGCAATGCATCGTATTGATGCCGACTGGTATTATCAGGTAAAGGAACTGGAATCGGGTGACAGCAAGCGCATGGACAAGGCAAAAAAGATTCTGGGTGACAGCATTGCATCCAGCGCAGATGTATTTGCTTTCAAGCCCTATTTTCTGAGCGATGATTTCACGCTGGTGGATTGCTCCATTGCACCTATCCTGTGGCGCCTTGAAAAATATGATATAGAATTGCCGACGCAGTCAAAGGCGATACATGACTATGCCGAACGTGTGTTTGGCCGTGAATCCTTCCAGTCCAGCCTGACTGAACATGAAAGGGAAATGAAGGAATAGGCACTGACCGCTAAAGCCATGGAACTATCATGACTTCCAGTCGACCCTATCTCATTCGCGCACTTTATCAATGGATCAATGATAACGGCCTGACACCGTATATGCTGGTCAACACCGGGATGGAAGGTGTGCAGGTACCCCGACAGCATGTGCAGGATGGTAAAATCGTACTGAATATTGCCTCGCGGGCCGTACAGGAACTGGATATGGGTAATGAAGAGGTGATATTCAGTGCCCGTTTTTCCGGTGTCTCCATGATAGTCAGGGTGCCGGTCTTATCCGTTCTCAGTATCTACGCCATGGAGTCAGGTGAAGGCATGGTTTTTTCTGACCCGGACGACCATGATGAGCCACCGCCCGTTGGAGACTCCTCAGACAAGTCCAGCAAGCCAAGGTTGCACGTTATAAAGTAAGCATTTTTACGGCCACACGATTAAAATCCACCCGGCATCCTGCGCTTTAAATCGTATAAATCACTGCTAATGTCCCGTTAACTTTATGAAGCACATAACAATGTGAGGACATGAAACCGGACTGGCCGGATCAAGACCGTCTGCCGCACGGACGCGGCAGCCGAGCCGCCATGGATGGCATGTTTTGCGTGTCTTGATCCGGCCAGTCCGGTTTCATGTCCGGATTGCGGGTTAGCCCAAGGCGTACTCGTCGTTTACATTTCAACCATATTCGTCATGGGTTAACGGGACAACAGTGCGTATAAATATATAAGTTATTGTTATTTATTTATTATCTATCTGATTTTCATGTCTTTAACATCTATTAGCAGCTCAAGATTTGTTAAAACCAGCCGAATACTAGGTATTCCAGATATTAACTAAAGTGTTCGGTACGGTTTAGGCCTGCCCGGTTAAAAATAACAGGATGTATGACAAACGTATGTAAAAAATCCCCGTTTGCGTTGACCATTAAACGCAAAATATTGTTGATAGCAGTATGCGTATCATTGCTGTTCTGTGTTGTCACCGTGATAGGCCTCTGGACCAATTACCAGTCCAGTTCCGCCAACCGGCCGGTCATACAGGAGTATTTGCCTCAACTCAATGAACTGATGATTGCTGATACCCATCTCAGGAATTCACTCTCAAGTCTCTACCTGTATGTCAGCAGCGCAGGTACTATACAAGATAGCGGCTTTAAACAGCATATGGCCAAATATCATCGTGCCATTAGTGATTATCTGAAACATGACGGCATAGATAAAGACCTTGTGAATGATTTAATGCAGGACCTGATGGAACTCAGGGGGTTGGCCAAAAAGCTGTTCAGTTTGTCCGCTGCCGATGAAAAAACCGGTTTTCTCAAAAATAAAATCACCCCGTTTGCCGGCCATATCAGAATTAATACTGACCGTCTGTATTTAGGGCTAAAGAAAGCCATTGAATATCAGAGTAAAAAGGCGATGAAAACACTCAATGTTGGTCTCAAAATTCAGCTTGGGGTGATTTTTGTAGTCAGTGTTATTGGCCTGCTGCTGATCTGGTTTGGGCTGCGCATGATTCTCAGGCCGGTGAACGCGATAGTTGATGGCATGGTCGATATTTCAGACAAGGGAAACCTGCACCATACTCTACCGGAGGGCTGTAACGACGAGTTTGGCAGACTGGGTTTTGCATTTAATCGTTTTGTTGGCAAGGTCAAGAATATTATTGACCTGGTTGTTTTATCTGCCTCCAATCTGGTGGATGAATCGAGGACGCTCATCAGTGTAACCGGACAAAGTCGCGACAAGGCCCTTTCCCAGGAAACTGAATTGCAACAAGTGACCAATGGTTTTGATGAGATGACCAGCGCGGTGCAGGAAATTGAAACAAACAGTCTGGGGGCAGTGAATGCAGCAAGGCAGGCCAACGACAAGGCAAAGGATGGCGGCAGGATAGTCAGCGAAAGTATTGACGCAATCCAGCAACTGGCCAGGCACGTTGAATCCAGCGAGACCATGATGCAGGAACTGGTTGGTTTAAGTAAAGGCATTGGCGAGATTGTAACCGGTATTCGCAGTATTGCAGAACAGACCAACCTGCTGTCCCTGAATGCCGCAATAGAGGCTGCGCGGGCGGGTGAGGCCGGACGAGGTTTCGCCGTGGTGGCAGACGAGGTACGCAGCCTTTCCCAGAAAGTGCAGAATGAAACCGACGCCATTGAAAGACGGGTGACTGATTTGCAGAATGGCGTTAGCAAGGCATCGGGCGAAATGATTATCAGTCGCGAGTGTGTTGGCAAAAGTGTTGTATTGTCAACAAAGGTCGGGGAGTCACTCGCATCCATTTCAGGTACCATCAGCACAATTGTTAATCTGAATGAAAAAATTGCCCAATCAACACAATCACATAGCCAGAAGGCCGTAGAGATACATGCCGGATTGAAAACCATACATACCGCAGCCGTGGATTCAGCGGAGTCGGCCAGGGTGGCCTCAACCGTGGGTAGTGAATTTTCAATACTGGCCCGTCAATTGCAGGATCTTGTCAGTCAATTCCTGCTACCCGAGAAAGACCCGGAAGAAAAGGTATTGTTACAGAAGGTAATAGAGGTAAGAAAGGAGCTCTGTGTCGAGGAG
>DRJK01000045.1 GCA_011052215.1 Gammaproteobacteria bacterium | reverse complement strand
CACACGTTCGAATCGTGTCGGGCGCGCCATTTTGTGATACAAATCAACCGGTTATAGCGTTCCGCTTGGCCGGTTTTTTTATGCCTGTCCAATAGGGCTTTAAATATCCATTTGATTGGACAGGCTCTGTCATACATACCTTCCCTGGACTTATAACATCCACGAGCAAGTGACCGACAGGGTTATGTAAAGTCGGCGTCAACGAGGTTCAGAAGCAGGCTTGCCGAACTTAGCACGTCTGGGCGTCGAACCAGCAGAGGTGACCCGCCTCATACACAGGTACAGTCACATCTGCACCGTTCCCATTGTCGCTGTACGTCACAGATTCGAGGAAAAATCTCCCAAATTGGGATATTTCTACTTGCTCCCATAATGGGAGCATGCTAGAGTATGTCAATGAGGGTGATCGCAAAGTCCATGCTGCGGAAATTTTGGGAGAGCAGCCCGAAACATAGAGATGCAAAGAAGCAAATGACGGAGTGGTACAATTACTGTGCAACGGCAAAATGGAATACGCCACACAAATTAAAGGCGGACTTGCGTAATGCGAGCATCTTAAAGAACAACCGTGTTGTTTTTAATCTATGCGGTAACAAATACAGAATCGTTGTACTTATGGATTATGTTCGGCATGGGATGCTTATTCGCTTTGTGTGGACCCATAAGGAATATGACGAGATCGAGGATATTGAACATATTTGAGGGTTATGATGAAACTGAAGCCCATTAAAAATGATCGTGAACTGAATCGTGCGTTAAAGCGCATTGATCAGCTGTGGGGTGCAAAACCTAATACACCAAGAGGCGATGAGTTGGATGTCTTGATGCTGCTCGTTGAGAAGTATGAAGATGACCATTATGCAATTCCCGCATCGGACCCCATTGAGGCGATCAAGTTCTTGATGGAGCAGAATAGCTTGTCGCGCAAAGATCTGGAGCCGTATATCGGGACAAGTGGGCGTGTGTCTGAGGTGCTAAGTAAAAAGCGAAGTCTGACGCTGACAATGATCCGGAAATTGCATGAAGGCCTGAAGATTCCCTACGAGTGTCTTATTGCGTAAAGCGATTAGAGGCGTAAAAAGAAATGGGCAATTACCTGTCCAATAGATGGCATCAAATAACCCCAAATATAGGCAAATAAGGCCAAACAGACTGATTTTATTGGACAGTGAAAGTCATATAAAAGCATTGAATTATAATAGGATACAAGTATTCAGGCGGAACACTACGAACCAGGCGGTCACACGTTCGAATCGTGTCGGGCGCGCCATTTTATGATACAAATCAACCGGTTAGAGTGCACCATTTAGCCGGTTTTTTCGTGGCTGTCCAATAGAGCCAACAACGGTCCATGTATTGGACAGCAACGGTCATTTTGTTCCTTACCTATATTAGCGGGTTCCCGTGCAAGTACCTATCGTTGTTCAGAAAAGTTTGTAGCATTGTGGCCCCAATGATGGCTACAGAGTTTTGCACGTCTGGGTCGATCATCAACAGGTAGCGAACAAGTCTTGACGCATGTTGGCAAATATGCCAACATGTATATATGCGTAGGGATACGAGAGCAATTTCATGGATAAAGGCAGCGCATAAGGAATTTGTGAAATTTCCACAAGGGGCGCGTACGATCATGCTTCGAGCATTGACCATTGCTGCCGAAGGCAGCAAGTCGGATATTGCGAAGCCAATGAAAGGTCTTGGTTCTGGCGTGTACGAAATTGCGCTTGCTTATCGGTCTGATGCCTACCGGGCGGTTTACGCCGTTAAACTGGGTGAGGATATCTGGGTTGTACATGCGTTCCAGAAGAAATCAACCAAGGGCATCAAGACACCGAAGAAAGAAGTCGATCTGATCCGTTCACGGATTAGCCAATTAAAGGAGCAGTTACGATGAAAGGTAAACTGGAAACTGTCAAAGGCAGTGGTAACGTATTCCGGGATTTCGGCTATCGAAATGCCGATGTTGAACAACTCAAATCCCAGCTGGCAGCTGATATTATCCGTATTCTTGATGAGCAGAAACTTTCTGTACGTAAGGCTGCAACAAAAACCGGCTTCGATCATGCTGATTTTTCACGGATCAGGAATGCAGATCTTGGGCGTTTTACGATTGACCGACTGGTAACGGTACTGAATCGTCTGAACCAGCATGTGGAAATCAAGGTCACGCCTATTCATGGTCAACACATTCAAACTGCCTGAAGTGTCGCGGAGAACATGCGGTCTGGGGATCACGGTCTGGGGGTCAAGTCTCACACGGTCTGGGGGTCAACACACGGTCTGGGGGTCAACACACGGTCTGGGGGTCAAGTCTTGTCTTTTGCTTGTTCAGCCTTAAATATCAGCCGACTAACCCATGAATAATGCAAACCATAAAATCCTGCAATCTCTTTCATGCTGTAGCCGCCACTCATATAAGATAGAGCAATTGCCGCATCTCTGCTACTAGCTTGCTTTTCATAATATTTGGTTGTTTATTTTCCTGTGCACCTTCGTTTTACGATCTTATTTCAATAACAAAACCAACATAATAATAATGATGAATATGAGTAACCAGATCAGCCACCTGTAACAGTCGAGACGTCCTTTAGATTCATCCGTGGGTTCGGTGATAACAACGGGGTTTCGCCCGGGTTGTCCGACGGAAATTCCCGTGGATTTATCCGAATCGTGATCACTTTCCACAATGACACCGTACGAACCATCCTGATTATCGATGACTCCACTGACCACGGTACTACCAGGAACTCCATTGACTGTTAAATGGTCGGCCTTCCCGGAGCCCAAATGATTGCCATATTGATCGCGTGGTGTCAGCTTGATGCGCACTCTTTTGTTCCCGTTGAGGAGAGTACCTATAGTCGTTGTTTCGATATCTGTGTTGTCGGGATCGATACCGACCTCCACGTGAACCGACCAGAACAATTCACGGGTGGAGATACAACTTTTTCCATAGCGTGTTTTGGTATGGAATGTGTAGTTCCCCTCGACGGTAAGTAAATCGTGAAACTGTCGTCCGAATACCCCTGCATGAGATGAAAATCCCCCACCATTATGAGGGGGGCTACTGAATAGATCATGGCTTTCCTGAAGATATTCCACAATGGGTCTGCCAGTATCATTTTCGAGTTTCATCAAGGTGGCATATCGTGCCGGAATGCTATCGGAGTCGAGCACCTGGGAAGCCCCAAGTGGAGATTGGGTTAATACAGTACCGACACTACCCGAAGGTTTAGCAATGATGACCTGTGCCTTTGCATCGTGCGGAGTCGTTTCGTTATCGTATTCCAGCTTGATCAGCGGGTTAATTATATCACCAGTATAATAGAGTTTTCTCGCATCCAGACGTCTTATAACAGGGCCACCTTTTGCAAGGACGTTGACAAAATAATTTACATCCACTGCCAGTGGGGGGAACTCGATGCCGCCACGGTCACGCGATACAGTTACCTCCCAGGCACCGTCACGATCTCCTTCGTGTGGCAAAGTAATACGTAAAAAAGTCCAGGTGCGTCCTGTCGCATGATCCACACCTGCTGTACCGGTATTGATGATTTTACCCGACGGTGATTTGACGCTGATCTTCAGTAACGCGCTGTCAGTATCCCATCCTGCCACCACCGTGATGGTTTGCTCACCGCAAACGGACAAAGGAATTGGTTTATCTTCATTCTGCGCAGCAGGCATAAAATACATTGGGTCAGTCAACGCACCTGATTCAAAGATATTGCCAAAGGCCAGCGCAAAGAACTTTTTCAGTTCCAGGCCGGTACCTGCGCGCGTGTACATGCCGTCATGTCTCTGAGCCAATTGGTTGAGCAAGGCACCATCCAGACTGGCCTCCGTACCAAAACCGATTACATTGATATCGATCCCGCTCAACGACGGCTCAATGCCCTCAATCATGGGGGGTGTATTCTGTAACCCATCAGTCAGCAACAGAATGGTTCGCTGATCTGACCCGGAAGCAGGCAACTGGGCACGAGCGGCGTCCAGTCCGCCGCCGATAGTCGTGGCACCACCCGGCATGAGACTGCCGATAATACCACTCGAGTAAGGCGTAGGTCCGATAAGGTTGAGTTTTACTGTGTTTGTGACTGGTGCCAACGCAAAGTCTATCGGCGAACGGGTGGTTGAGCTAAACGAGACCAGGCCAACATCATTGCCGGAACCGCTTCGGATAAGCTGCACAAACAGTGATGCCGCATCCCTGGCTTCCTCAATCTTGGTGCGACCAGTACCGGCGTTTGATGACATACTGCCGGAACGATCAAATACTACCATTACATCACGGCTGCTGGGCGGTGCCGGCGTAGTGGCGATATCCTGTAAGATGTTGCTGGTTGAGTAGTACATCAGTGAACAGCTGCCCCCAGCGGATAAAACACCCACAATTCGACCCATCGTGTCGAATAGTCCCGAGCCAGAACTTCCTCCGGATACATCTAAATTAACATTGATGAATGCATCACTGTAGCTTACGCTTACGGTTGCGAAGCCGGGGTGTGGTGTGGATAGTTTTTTGGGGGCCCCGTTGGGATGATGGATACAAAAGACCTGCTCTCCAATAGCCGGCAAATCATTGCGCATGGGAATGGCGGGAACACCGATACCTCCTGGAGGCACTTTCAATTGCAAGATGCAGTAGTCAGCATTCCCGTACCCGGCCCAGCGGTATTTTTTCTTTGCGAGTACTTTAAAGAATCTGGCTTCATAGCCGCGAGGTTTTGATGTATCACAATTGGTCTGGTAGTTAAAGACCACGGAGCTGGAAGGAATCTCATTATCCGGATCTGGTAAACAGTGTCCGGCGGTTATCACAAGATCAGGACCGATGCAGGTGACCGAACAAGTTGAAACACCGTCTGCATGGACCGTAACAATCATACCGACGCTGGGAGCGACCTGATGACGGATATCGCTGTCATCATCTACACAGCCGATATTCTCCCAATTGGGAGGCGTATTGCAAAACCAGTAATCGTCATACTGTGGTTCGGCATAGCCGGTGTCGGGAAGGAAGGGATCAGAGTTGGAAATACTATTATGGCAAATTCTGGGGGGTGGTGGACAATCTCCTGGTAACGATTCTCCCCGGCCATATTTGTCGAGTTGTACGCTGCCGGTAGCAGCACCATCCGCAATATAGCGAATTGGCACATTAGTGTCGGACCAGGCATGGATATTAACCGGTCGGGTCCAGAATTCGCTCCCATCCGCAGCAGTAAAGACATCGGTCTGCGAATCGTAACCCAGATCTACCTCCAACCGGTTATCAGGCGGTAAATTAGCAGCGGTAAAATGCAAAATAATGAACTTGGTGCCACCCGGTGCGCGAGTATGAGCGAAATCATATGCCCAGATATTCGCCGATGAAGGTGGAGCCCCGGTATCAGGGCCAATCGTAATGGCAGGGCTAAGTGTCTGGATGGTTCCTGTATTGTGCGACATAAATCACTACTCCTTATGTCATTGCAAGTTCCTTAACAGGTTGTAGTGAATCCTAATTTATACCCTTCTATCTGTAGGATCAATTTATTTTTACATATAAATCAGAGGTTCCTTAACACTTTAAGATTATTTAAATCCCCTTTGCACTTTATTCTTGCTGCGTTTGTTTCCGGTGAGTGGCTGAACAGTATTGGGCAGATTCTCAAGTATAATCTGCGCAAAGACATCCAACGCTTGTTGTCGTGGGTAGCCCTCTGAGACCTGACCCTTTGACCCTTGTTTTACCTGACCCTTTTTTACGGTTTGGGAGTGTTGATGATCATGGCACTGTTGGTCCTGGCTTGCCTTCAAGGTTGGCTCTGACCAATGTGGCAAGAAAGTCAGTGAAAGGACCAATATCCTCAGTGGCACTGGCGATTTCGAGTGCGGCCATATAGGCATCGCGCTCTTCTACTGGAATGACTGTCCACGGATAGCCGCCAGCGGCCAGCATGACATTCATTAAAAACCGTCCCATGCGTCCGTTGCCATCTATATAAGGATGGATATACACAAACATGAAATGTCCCAGTACGACCCGAACAGCCGGGTTTTTTTCATCCTTGATCAAATCGAAGAGCGCAGGCATGAGATCACGTACCGCTTCCCGGTTTGGGGGCGTGTGTTGGGAGTAATGGATATAGACCTGGTCATTACGATAGCCTGCAAGATCGGCAATCTCCAAAATGCCAGCCGTAATGCTGGGCGCGAACAGTTCCCGGTACCATGTGCCGTGATCATCATCGACAACGATGCCGGGGTTCTCGTCCTTGAGGACTTTTGTGACGCTTTCCTTGACGGCCTGGAAGGCCTGCCAGTAACCACGTGCTGCCATGGCATTGCGCTGCTCCCGGTCATCTTCATTATCGTCCGGGTTCCAGTTCTGGTTACGTACGTGCTCAATCAACTCAGCACTGACGCGATAACCCTCAATCGATAAAGAATGATAGGCATCGGTGACATAAACATCGTCAACATGTTGCATGTAAGTCTTGATATCTTTAGGAATACCCGGTGCTTCGGGGAAACGTTCTATGACAGGCTCGCGCATCGCATGCCACATCAGGCGCAGGCGATTAACGTAAGGGGAGAGTTCTCTGCCGGACAGGATGGCAGGCGGTTTAGTTTCAAACGGGTCAGATTCCCGCACGTCATAATCGGCAGCGCGCATGGTTGCCACAATATCGTCTGCAATACGATCCCGGCCAATATTGCGGAATGCGCCAGCCAACCGACCGGCGATTGTGGTATGTCCGCCTTTCAAGAGCTTTGCAAGGAGTTCAGAGGCACCAGAAATTGTAGACAGCGCAGCGCGGATGTCAGTCGGATTTTGCTGGAATAATCCGGGCCTGCAATCGATCAAGGCCGGAACCAGGGCATATAGACGCAGGCCTTTTACGGTTTCTATGTCCTGTTGATCCGGCATGCTGTACCGGACCGTGAATAGTGACGTGTCATGCGGGAGTCCTGTGTTTTTATTATCGCCCTTTGGTGAGCGGACCAATAGTTGGCGCGGCACGGTTCGGTTTCCAGCATGCAATAGCAGGGACTGCTCTGGGGACAGGCACCAGTCTGTGCCGAAACGCTCGTTCAGATACGAGGCGCAAAAATCCCAGAATAAGACATACCAGGCTGTGCTTTCACCGGCCGCCTCATCAGGGCGGGACGGGATGTACCATCCCTTCATCACTGGTTGCAGGAAGCCACTCTTAACAAGACGTTCCCGGTCGGTACGTTCCAGGTCGCTTGAGCGGATAGCTACCACGTCGCGGTCCTGAAGTGTCTTCAAGACTTCAAGAGACCGGGCCAGTTTTTCTGAAGGGGCTGCCATGTTCTACGTTCTCTTCATCGGGTTTTGTGTTGGGCTAAACCTAGGGTATAGAGCTGTACTGTTTACAGGTTATCAAGTTGTATCATTAATAGGGTATTGTGTCGAACAAAAAATAAGATGAGGGCGGGTATTTTAAGTTATTGATAAATATTACAGT